>NZ_CALMPC010000083.1:0-3841 GCF_937872235.1 uncultured Thermomonas sp. | reverse complement strand
TATTGCGCGGCGGGCGGCAACCCGCCACCGGTCTAAGCGGGAATAGCCACGCAGTCACACAACAAAGCCGGCGCAAGCCGGCTTTGTTGTGTCGGATATCGATTGGCCGCCATTTCCCATCCCCAACGTTATATGATCCGAACAATTCGCAATGTCGCGAACCCGGGGAGATCCATCATGAAGCCGTCTCATTCACTCCTGCCATTGTGCGGACTGGCCCTGCTTGCCACCACGGCGCAGGCCGCCGACCGTACTGACCTGCATCAGCGTGATGTGCAGCAACTGCGTGCGCAATACCAAACCAGCGTGGCCAGCCGTGGCACACCCGACATGATCAATCGTCGGCATGCGTTGTTCCTGGCGCTCGGCGCAGACTCCACGTTATTGATGCGGCGCAGCCAGCAAGATCCCAACGTCCACAACTATCGCTACGACCAGGCATGGCGCGGCATCCCGATCTTCGGCGAGGGCCTTGCAGTCAGTGAAGATGCCAAGGGCAATGTACGCGCCATGTTCGGCACCCAGATAAGTGGTCTGGAGCGCGACATCACCTCCACCACCCCCAAACTCAACCACGCCGCCGCGCTGATGGCTGCAAAGCAGGCCACCATCGGGCGCAGCGCCATCAGCCGCACCACCCGTAATGAATCCACCGACTTGGTGGTGTATATGGATGACGGCGGGCGCGGTCATTTGGCGTATGCAGTGAGCTTTTTTGCCGATTCCGCTGCGGGCGGCCACCCCACCCGGCCGATGGTGATTGTGGATGCGCAGTCCGGCGCGGTCATCCAGCAATGGGAAAACCTGCAACACACCTTGGTGGGCACCGGCCCCGGCGGCAATCTCAAGACCGGGCAGTACGAATACGGTAGCGGTGGGCGGCCGTTCCTGGATGTCAAAGTCAGCGGCAGCACCTGCACCATGAACAGCGGCAATGTGCGCACCGTGGATCTGAACTTCTCCAATAGCAATGCCAGCACCACACCGTTCAGCTACACCTGTCCACGCAACACCACCCGTTCCGTCAATGGTGCGTATGCGCCGATGAATGACGCGCATCATTTCGGGCGCGTGATTTTCAACATGTACCGGGATTACCTCGGCATGATGCGGCCCTTCAATTACCAAATGGTGATGAAGGTGCATTACAGC
The DNA here is from genome assembly GCF_937872235.1 of uncultured Thermomonas sp. Classification (NCBI taxonomy): domain Bacteria; kingdom Pseudomonadati; phylum Pseudomonadota; class Gammaproteobacteria; order Lysobacterales; family Lysobacteraceae; genus Thermomonas; species uncultured Thermomonas sp. The sequence goes on along the minus strand of NZ_CALMPC010000083.1, from coordinate 2,689 downwards.
ACCAACTACGAAAACGCCTTCTGGGACGGCACCGCGATGACCTTCGGTGATGGTGCCAGCACCTTCTACCCGCTGGTCAGCCTGGATGTCAGCAGCCACGAAATTTCGCACGGCTTTACCGAAAACAATTCCGGCCTGCTGTATTTCGGCCAATCCGGTGGCATGAACGAGGCCTACTCCGACATGGCCGGCGAAGCCGCAGAGTTCTATGATCGCGGCAGCAATGATTGGCTGGTGGGTGCGGAAATCTTCAAGGCCGCGGGGGCACTGCGCTACATGTGCAACCCACCGCTGGACGGCATTTCGATCGACAATGCCAACAACTACACCGCCAGCATGAATGTGCACTACAGCTCCGGCGTGTACAACAAGGCATTCTGCAACCTTGCGCAAACCCCCGGTTGGGGTGTGGTGAAGGCGTTCAAAGCCTTTGCCCGCGCCAACCGCGATTACTGGACCGCATCCAGCACCTTCAATCAGGGGGCATGCGGCGTAGAAACCGCGGCGCAGGATTTGGGCTTCAGCAAGGCCGATGTCACCACCGCGTTTGCAGGTACCAATGTTGCCTGCCCCGCAGCAGGCAGCCTGACCGATGGCAGCATGCTGTTGCCCGACGTCGCCACGAATGCCTGGTCATCCAGCTATGCCATCGCTGTCGCCGCCAACAAACGCCTCACCATCACCATCAGTGGCGGTAGCGGCGATGCGGACTTGTATGTGCGTGCCGGTAGTGACCCGACCCTGAGTCTGTTCAACTGCCGGCCGTGGCTGTACGGCAATAACGAGGTCTGCACCTTCAAGCCGGCCGCGCCCACCACTTACTATGTCAAAGTCAACGCCTACGCGGCGTATTCAGGTGTTACCTTGACGTGGTCCACCAATTAAGTGCCTGGGGGTGGCGCACCCGCCCCCCGTTCTGACTCCGCTTTTATACGATTTACACAAGGGGAACACCATGCAGACACGTCGTTTATCACTGGCCATCAGTGCGCTTGCACTGGCTGCCGCCAGTTTTGCCGCCAATGCCGGCATCACCTTCACCAATCTTGGTACCGCTGCGCCGCCCGCAACCGTGGGCCCGTATCTGATGACTCCATTTGATACCACGCCGCAAGCGGCGATTGATGATTACACCTCGGGCATCATCAATATCCCCGGCAGCCCCATTCCGGGCACGCTGGGCGTCAATCCTGGTGTGCAAAAATTCACCGCCCAGGATACTTGGGGCAGTCCGTGGGCACATGGCTATGCCGGCCCGGTCTTTTACAGCACTCAGCAGCAAATCACCCTGACCCTGCCCGCCAATACGCATGCGTTTTATTTCTATACGCAGGGAAATTACTCCGGCACCAACACCTTTACCGCCACCACCGATTCGGGAGCCAGCTCCGGCCCGGTGTCGGTACTGACCGACCCGGAAGTTGATGGCTCGGTAGGCTTTGCCTTCAACGCCACAGCCGGTGAAACCTTGGCCACCATCACCATCAGCGCTCCGGCAGCGGCTGGCTTTGCGGTGGCTGAATTTGGCGTGGATACCGGCCTTGTGCCCACTACCACCTGCGCCAGCTCCGGCTACACCGGTACCCAGCTGCTGTGGTGCCAAAAGATCTGCGAAAGCGGGCTGACCGGCAAAGCGCTGGATGATTGGATCCACCGCTGGATCCGCCAGTTCCGCCAGCTGCCGTATTGCGCCCTGCCGGGTGGCGGTGGCGGTGGCGGGGGTTAATCTTCCACATCTTCATGCGGTACCCCCAAAGCCGGCGCAAGCCGGCTTTGGTGTGTCATAAGACTACACTCTCGTTTTGTGACGAATCTAGCGTTATTCTGATGCGGCCGCGCCCAACGGGGGCGCGAAATCACGCACAGGGGCTTAAATGAAAACGCAATTGGCAACACTGACATTGACGGTGCTGGGGGGACTGGGGGCGATGTTGGCACCCGCGAGCAGCCAAGCCGCCGTGGTGGGTGAATACATCAACCCAGTTTGTGGCTCAACTGAAAACCTCAGCATTCCAGTGGCCGCTGCCGGGCATAGCTGGGTTGCCGTAACTTCTTTGAATGCCGCCTCAATGCAGGGGCTCAATGCACTGGTTTTGCGTAACTGCGGCGCTAATTCCAGCAATGCCGATGTCAATACGGCTGTTCAAGCCGGCATGGCGCTGGTGCTGGACACGACTAGCTTAACGGCAGGCAGCTTGCCCGGGAATCCCGCGTTTACATTTACTGGGATTGGTATGTGTGACGGCAATTACTCGCTTGCCCCGGGCGCGCCGATTACCACGGGGCCAGGCGGCACACTCACGAACGATAGCTTGGATATTGGTGGCCCTGGCGGCACCAGCGGCTACTGCACTTTTATGGGGACCACACCGGTTGCCAGTCTTCCCGCTGGGGCTATTCCCTTCTTCACCACCGCCGATGGTCTAAATGCCGGCGCAGTTGGATATACCTATGGCAACGGGCGGGTCGCCCTGTCTGTGACTCAGCTATCGCATCAGGTTGTCTACATGCCCTCTCAGTATGTGTACGCGGGCGCCAAGACGTATTACATCAACGCCTTGACTTGGGCGCTAGCAGGCAGTTCTCAGACATCTTGCACTACCTCCGGCTACACCGGCACGCAATTGCTGTGGTGCCAAAAGATCTGCGAAAGCGGCCTGACCGGCAAGGCGCTGGATGATTGGATCCA
>NZ_CALMPC010000082.1:0-3653 GCF_937872235.1 uncultured Thermomonas sp. | reverse complement strand
TGCGATTGCGATTGCTGCGGGGGTTGCTGCTGCTTGCGCCGGGCTTGCTCGACCACGCGCCGATTGAACTGCGCATCGGCCATCTTGGGCTGTTGCTGCAAGGCGCGGTCGTAGGCGGCGATGGCCTCGTCGTAGCGGCCTGCGCGGGCCAATGCATTGCCCAGATTGTATTGCCCGTCGGCATCGTGCAGCGCGGATAGTTGCGCAATCGCACCGGCGTAGTGCTGCTGGCGATAAGCCGCGATACCCGCTTGCATGCGCGCATACGCGGCTTGGTCGGCGCGCTGCCACCACGTCCCTATCGGTGCTGCGGCCGCAGGCTCTGGTGGTTGCCCGGATGGTTGCCCGCGTGTTTGCGTTTGCGCTTGAACCGACAGCGGCAACAAGGGCAGCCACAACCCGCATAGCAACACCACCACCAACGCACCACTACGGCGGAACAACGGCAGGCAAAACAGCAGCACCAGTGGTAGCAACCAAACCCCATCATCGCGCCAACTGGATAGGGTTTCGCCCGGCGCTGCGGCGGTGTCCTCCGTGGCTGGATCCAGCACCCCCAGCGCCCGCACATCGGCATCATCGGTGGTCATCGTGGCGTAACGCCCCCCCCCACTGCTGGCCAGCTTGCGCAGCGAAGTGGCATCCAAACGCGCCTGTTGCAAACCGTTGCCGGTATCGAACACGCCGCCATGTTCGCTGCCCAGCCCGATCACCGAAATGCGATACCCTGCCGCGCGTGCCTGCTGGGCGGCCGCCATGTCTTGGGCGTCGGCGTGATCGGTGAGCAGCACGATAGCGCCATGCTCGAACCCCGCCTGCCGCAGCAAGCGTTGCGACCATGCGATGGCACGGTCTGGCCGATGCCCATCCATCGGCATGACCTCTGGTGAAAGTGCATCCAAAAACAAGGCCACGTTGGCGGCATCCGTCGTCAGCGGTGCCACTGTGTAGGCATCCTCGGCAAACGCCACCAAGGCCACCTGCCCGCCGGCACGCGCGCGCAGCAAACGGGCCAGTTTGACCCGTGCCTGCACCAGCCGGTCGGGCGGCAGATCGCGCGCGCGGGTTGCGCTGGAAAGATCCAGCGCCAGCACCAGTGGCGCGCGCGCTTGCCACAATGGGCGGATGTCCTTGCGCAGACTGGGGCCGGCCAGTGCCAGCACCGAAAACACCAAGCCGCACAACCCCAACATGCCCGCCCATGCGCGTCGCGATGTTGCACCGGTGGGTTCCAGCAAATGCGGAAGCAGGTGCGCATCCACCACATCGCGCCAGGCACTTGATTGCCGCACGCGCTTGCGCTGCCACCACCACAACGCCGGCACCAGCAGCAGCGCCAGCAGCCACCACGGGCGCAGAAAGTGCAGTTGCGCAACGTCGCTCAGCCACGTGCTCATGCGCGATACCTGCGTAATAGCAGCGCGCACAGGCCCAAGGTGAGGGCGGCGGCCAGTGGCCACGGATACTGTTCAATCATCGGCCGCACCGCTTGGCCCTGCCGTTGCACGGGCTCTAGCTTGTCGATTTCGGCATAGATGCCGGCCAACTGCGTGGTATCGCGGGCACGGAAAAATTTGCCGCCGGTCAGGCTGGCGATGCGCGCAAGACCTGCCTCATCGACATCATCATCACCGCCACCCATCGGCAAGCGAAAGCCAAACATCGACAGCGCATTACCATCGCCGCCAAATGCGATGGTGTGAATGCGCACACCGGCATCCTTGGCGATTTGTGCCGCTTTTTGCGGCTCCAACGTGCCGGCGGTATTGACCCCATCGGTCAATAAAATCAGCACTTTTTGTGGATTGGCTTGTTGTTGCAAACGCTTGGTGGCCAGCGCAATTGCATCGCCGATGGCGGTGCCGCGCCCGGCCAGACCCACCACACTGGCTTGCAATTGTTGGCGCACGCTGGCGTGGTCGGTGGTCAGCGGGGTCAGCGCAAATGCGCGGTCACCAAACACGATCAGGCCGATGCGGTCGCCCTCACGGCGCTCCAAAAAATCGGCCAACACCGCTTTGATCGCGGTCAGCCGATCCACTGCCTGCCCGCCCAGTGTCATGTCCTGCTCCCCCATGCTGCCGGACAAGTCCACGGCCAGCATCACATCGCGCCCGGCTTGCGGCGGTGCAACTGGTGGCCCTAATTGCTGCGGGCGTGCCGTCGCAATACAAAGCAAACACCACGCCACCCACGCCAGCCATGGAAATTTGCGCGCATGTGCCGGCCCAGCACTGCCGGCTGCGACCTGCTGCACTCGCGCTGCCCACGGCACCCGCAATGCCGGCTGTTGGTGGTCATTACTGGGCGGCAGCCAGCGCACCAGCCAAGGCAACACCCCCGCCAGCAGCCACCACGGCCAAGCAAAGTGATCCACCGCCAACCAATGCAACAACTCACTCATGCGCCCTGCATCCATTGCAGGTAGCGGCGTCGCGCGTGTTCGCGCAGGGCGGCCACGGCATGCGCATCGACAGTGGGCCGAAACGCACCATCGCGCAGCAACGCGCCGGGGCCGTGCATAAACACCGGCTGGGCGAGCCCTGCATCAAGAAATTGCAGCCACGCATCGCCGTCCAACCGGTCCGCCATCGGGTCGATGCGTCGTGCCGCCCGCCGCAACAGCTCTGATATCGCCGCCACTTGCGCAGCTGGCGTGGCCGCTTGTGTGACTGCATTATCGAAATAATGCGTTAGTGCATGCATGCGTTCTTGCTGCCTGCGCCGCCGCTGCCAAAGCCACGCTGCCAACACGATCAAGAGCAGCACCCCCGCCAGCAGCAGCCACCAACCCATGGCCGGCGGCCACCACGACGGCGCTACGCCTACGTGCATGTCTTTGAGCGGCAATGAATTTTGCGGCAGTGGCGGCGTCATCGTGCCCTCCTTGCCGGGGTGCGCGCCAATAACGGCAGCCACGCATCGCTGGGATCGTCGGTGGACAAGGCCATCACTCGCGCACCCTGCCGCTGCAACTGTGCCAATGCGGTTTCGATGGGGGTTTCAAATGCCGCGCGCCAGCGTTGGCGTACGCCGGCGGTGTCCAATGCCAGTTCGATCCGCCCCGCCTGCGCGAGCTGAAATGGCAGCCGAGCCTCTGGTGGCCTGCGCTCCAGCGGGTCGGTCAGCAGCAGCACCACCAGCTCATGGTGCTGCGCCAAAGCGGGCCACAGGGCCGCAGGCACTGCCGGCAAACTGACAGGGTCGGCCAGTACCAACAGCCGCGAACCCGGGCGCAGCAAGCGTTGCGCGTGCTGCAACGCATTCGCAAGCCCGGCATCCTCGGCGGGCGCTTGCGTGTACCAGCGCACCAGCGCGTCGAGCACCCGCAACGCACCGCCCTGGCCAGACGCCGGAGCGATCGGTGGTTCTTTCACCGCGCCGCGCAAGGCCGCGATGCGGTCACCATCGCGCACCGCCAGCCATGCCGCCAATGCGCCGGCACGTGCGGCTTGCACGGATTTAAAGCGAGTACGGGTGCCGAAATACAACGCGGGCGCGGTATCGGCAACGATCAGACTCAGGCGTTCGCGTTCGGCCTGAAACAGCTTGGTGTGCGCCTTGCCGCTGCGCGCGGTCAGCCGCCAGTCGATATGGCGGGCATCATCGCCCAGCGCGTATTCACGCGACTCGGCGTACTCCATGCCGCGCCC
>NZ_CALMPC010000081.1:0-85827 GCF_937872235.1 uncultured Thermomonas sp. | reverse complement strand
GGCCAATGTTGCCGATGAAGTACAGGCTTTCCTTGTCCCACCACGGCCAGCGCCAATAGCGGATGCCGCCGCTGGCGCGGCCGGTATAGACCGGGTTGCCCTTCTCGCCGTCCTGCTTCACGTAGCCGATGGCGAACTCGCTGCGCTCGCCGGGCGCATAGCCGAGTTTGATCGAGGCGCGGCGGTCGCTGCGATAGGCGTTTTCGCGTTCGTCGCCGGTATCGGTGGGCTTGGCCTTGTAGTCCTTGAAACCGTCCGGCAGCGGGAAGCTGTCGGCATCCAGCCACGACCAGCCCGCTTGCAGATACCAGTCGCCCTTGCGCATCCCCAGATTGGCTGCGGCTTTACGCTCGCCGCGACTGCCCGCACCAAGGCGCACGTCGCCTTCCAGCGGTTGGGTGGGTTTGCGCGAGACCAGATTGATCGCACCACCCAAGGTGTTGGGGCCGTACAGCAGCGAAGCCGCGCCCTTGGCGACGTGGATTTCGCCAAGGCCGAAGGTGGTGAAGCGGTCGAAGTCGATATAGCCATCGTAGGGGACGTATTGCGGGATGCCATCCAGAAATACCGGCACTTGGCGCGGGTCAAAGCCGCGCACGTACACCATCGCCTCGTTGCGGCTGTTGTGCGAGAGCGATACGCCGGGCGCAATGGCAACAGCCTCGCCTACGGTTTCGCGGTTGAGGGTATCCAGTTGTTCGCGGGAGATGGCGGATTCGCCAGCAGCGGACCGCGTTGCCTTCTGGCCTTGCACCACCACGCGGCCAAGTTCGAAGGGTTTGCCGGTTTTGTCAGTATCTTCGGCATGCGCAGAGGCAAAGCAGGACAGGCTGATGAGCAGCGCGACCGACAATACGCTGCACTGCAGGCGTTGGTAGGGGTTGTTGTTTGTGTGAGCTTGCATAAGCAGGGCGTGCTGAGGGAATTGGGAATGCCGGCAATACCGCGCCATGCCGCGACAATTGAATGTGCGGCAACGTGCGGCCGGGATTGGGAAAAGGTGTGGCACGTCCCTGTGCCACGCAGGGGTCATTTCATTCGTAATACTTCAATGGAGCTGAGATTGCGCACATGGCGCGGGCCGGTTTTGGTGTCTTGCCCGGAGATCAACAACAGCTGGCCTTCACGCACATCCAGCGGTTTGCCATCTTTTTCCCAAGCCACCAGCACGTCCTTGCCAATCGCGGTGTTGTAGAGCTCGTTCCAGGAGAAGGTGACCACGTAGCCATCGGTAGCGCGTGCCACCACCACCATGCGGCGGCCATCCTTGTGGCCATCCAGGCTCAGGCCAACGGCATCGAGCACATCGGTCAGCCGAGCGCCACGGAAATTGGCGACCTTGCCCACCGTGGCCCCGGACGCGCACACCACGTCCATCGGCCCGCTGTTGCGGGTGGTGAGCTTTTTCAGTGCCGTCACATCGAAGGCCTTGGGCGCTTTGACCGCGCCGCTGATGCGTACCTCGATGCTGGGCTTGACGCTGGCGATGGGGACGGGGTTGTCGGCATAGGCAACGTGCAGGGCAGGGGTGGTCAGTAGCAGTGCAGCGAGTACGAGGGGGCGAAGCTTCATGGCAATACCTTCGATATGTGGATATGTATATAGCGATTGGCAGCATAACTAACCCATGCCCGGGCGGGTTTGATTTGAGTCAACTCTTTACGCTGGCGTGTCGCGCCACTGCCGATGCAGTGCCCGCAACTGCCCGGTAAACAGCAATGCCCATGCGCACAGGCCGATGCCGAAGATCACGTGCGGCAGCAGGCCAAGGAAATGCAGTTCCATGGCTTCCATCATGCGCAAGGTACTGACTGCGTACATGCCCAGCGGGAACACCGCGCCCCAGTACATCGGGTCGTAGGTGAATGGGAAGTGGCGTACACCGTGCCGCCAAATCGCCAGGACAATCAGCATTGGAATCCACCAGGTGCCGGTGGCCCAATAGAATACGGTGAAGCCTTTCAGGAACGGCAGCATCGAGTTCAGGAATGGCGCGTGCGGGGTGTTGAGAATCAGCAGTGAGCCGGCCAGTGTGGAAATGGCCATCGCGCCCATGTTGATCCAGTACGGTGGTGACAAATCGGCGGGAGAAAACGCAAAAAACGTGTAGCGATAGAAGATCAGCGACATCATCCAGATGTACAGCATGCCGCCCCACAGCCACATCGACAGTGCGAAGAAATTGAGCTCCATCCGCAGCGGTTGATCCACGTGTTGTGAAATCAGCGCCGCAATTACCGCCATCGATTGGGTGGCCACCACCGCCAGCAGCCAGCCACCATTGATGCCACGCGCAAGTTCCGGCTTGTCTTGCTTGACCGTGAGCACGGTAAAGATGGTGTAGGTGAACAGCACCCAAGCCAGCAGGCCAATACCCCCCAGGAGCGCGGCCAGTGGCAGATTGCCGCCAATCAGCAGGCTTTGGCTGGCAAGGATCGAACAGGCCGCGACGAAGGTGAAAAACCCCGGTGCGTTGAGATGGTTGAACAGATCATCGCGCACGCGCTTGGGATGCCAGTACAGGTGCATCAACGCCAGCGCACCGATGACCACGAACAAGCACCAATTCAGCCAGAACAGACCGATGGCAAGGTGCGGCAGGCCCATCAGATGTGCTGCAAGTGACAGGATGCCGGTGGCCATCACCATGCTGAAATAGCCGGGCGAGAGGGTTTCGGTAGAGGTGCGGACGTGGCGCAGCAGGCGTGGCATCGGCGCACTTCCTTTTTCAAACAAACCGCATCCGAGACTAATCAGCGCAGGCTTGCATGCACTTGATCGAAATCAACTGCGAGCCATTACACCAGCAGGGCCACTGCCTTGATTTGCACCCACAGCGCCATGCCGGGTTGCAATTGAAGGCGTTCCAGGGAGCGATGCGAAATCCGCGCCAGCAGCGGCGTGCCGTTGGCCAGCAAGCGCACCTGTACTTGTCCGCCGGGCAGTGCATCCAAGGTTTCCAAAGTGGCGGGCAACAGGTTCAGCAGGCTGGAATCATCGTGATGGTGCAGCGCCAGGCTCACATCGCGGGCTTGGATGCGTATCCGCAGGGGTGTGCCGGGTGGATGCGCGGGGCCGTGTGCGTATAGCGTGCCGGCGCGGGTGTGCAGGGCCAGCAGGCCGTGAGCATCACGGTCGATGACCTGTGCGTCCAGCACCACGCCGGCATCGTCACGCAGCGCCAGCGGCAAGTCATTGCGATTGAGCAGCTCCAGTGCAGGGCCGGCGCTGGTGATGTGGCCGGCTTCCATCAACACCAAATAATCGGCCAGCCGCGCCACTTCTTCCACCGCATGGGTGACATACAAGATGGGGATGCCGGCATCGCGGCGTACGGTTTCCAGAAACGGCAGGATCTCGCTGCGGCGCTGCGCATCCAGCGCGCTCAACGGCTCATCCAGCAACAAGACTTTGGGCGCCGTGACCAGTGCACGCGCCAGCGCCACGCGCTGCCGTTCACCGCCCGAGAGCGAATGTGGGCGACGTGCCAGTAGCGGCGTGAGTTGCAGGCGCTCGATCCATTGCGCAAGCAGCGCCGCGCTGGCACCCGCGCGCTTCCAGCCATAGCGCAAATTGCCTTGCACACTGAGGTGAGGAAGCAGGGCGCTGTGCTGGAACACCATGCCCACTGCGCGGCGGTGCGCGGGCAAGCGAAATTGCGGAGCCTGCCAGAGTTCGCCAGCAATTTGCACCCCCCCACTGGCCGCCGGCTCCAACCCGGCGATGGCTCGCAGCAAGGTGCTTTTGCCGCAACCGGAGGGGCCAAACACCACTGTGGTGCCTTGCACGGGCAGGCGCAGGTCGGCGTGCAGTTGGAACGCGCCGCGTGCCAGCCGCAGGGAAATTTCCAGCGTGTTTGCAAGTTCAGCCATGCAACACCGCCGTGCGTCGGCCCAACCACTGCATCACCAGCAGCAGCGCAAACGAAAAGGCCAACAAGCAGGCTGCCAGCACATGCGCGTCGGCATACGCCATTGCTTCCACTTGGTCATACAGCAATACCGAGAGCACGCGGGTCTGGCCTTCGATATTGCCGCCCACCATCAACACCACGCCAAATTCGCCCACCGTATGCGCAAAGCCGAGCAGGCTGGCGGTGAGCAGCGAGGGCCGCGACAGTGGCAATACGACGCTGCAAAACCGATCCAGCGGGCCGGCGCGCAAACTGGCGGCAGCGTCCAGGGTATCCGTTGCAATTGCGGCAAAACCGGCTTGCAGTGGATGCACCACAAATGGCATCGAATACAGCACCGAGGCCAGCAGCAGGCCGCTGAAGGTGAATGCCAGACTGCCCAGTCCCAGTGATTGGGTCAGCTGCCCAATCGGGCCGGCAGGTGCCAGCCCGATCAACAGATAAAACCCCAGCACGGTCGGTGGCAGCACCATCGGCAATGCCACCACCGCGCCCACCGGCGCACGCCAGAATGAGCGACTACGCGCCAGCCACCACGCCAGCGGCATGCCCACGATCAGCAGAATCAGCGTGGTGAATCCCGCCAGTTTCAGGGTCACCCAGAGCGCGGCGATCCAGGCGGGGGTGTCGACTTGCATGGGTGATCAGTCGTAACCCAGCGCGTGGATTTGTTTTTGCGCGGCCGGGCTTTGCAGGTATTTCATAAAGCCGCGTGCCGCTGGATTTTTGTAGCCATGCTGGAGCAACACTGCGCTTTGCACGATGGGCGAATGCCAGCTGGCTGGCACATCCCAGCCCGAACCGGGCTTGCCCTGCTTGCCTGCCTGCAAAACCAGCGAGCGCGGCAACAGGCCCAGTGGTGCAGCACCGCTGATCACAAACTGGGTCGCCTGGCCCACGTTTTCACCCAATACCAGCTTGGGCTCCAGTTCCACCCAGCGGCGTACGTAGTTCAGGCTTTCGCGGGCGGCTTCGCCATAGGGTGCCAACGCTGGGTTGGCGATGGCCAAACGTTCGATATGACCTTTGCGCAGCAATGCCTCGCCATCGGTCACGGCGTCGCGATCACGGCTCCACAGCACCAGCCGACCGATGGCGTAGTCGTACACGGTGTTGCCATCGGCCATGCCTTCATCGGCCAAGCGCCGTGGTGTGGCGGCATCGGCCGACAGCAATACGTCGAACGGTGCGCCGTTGTGAATCTGTGCGTACAGCTTGCCGGTGGAGGCGGCGCTGACTTCGATGCGATGCCCTGTCTGCTTGGAATACGCACGGCCCAGTTGGCGCGCGGCATCGGCAAAATTGGCGGCCACCGCCAAGCGTGCGATGGGCGGCGGCGGTGGCAGTTTGGGCTTGCTGGTGAGCGGCACGGCAGCGGTCGTTGGCGCAGTCGTAGCAGGCCTTGCCACCATCGGCTTGGCGGCGGGCGCCGCTTGTGGCTTGGCTGGCGGGCTGGCCTGTGGGACGGCAGCCAGCGTTGTGCACGGCAGCGCCAAGGCTGCCGAAATCAACCATCCCAGAATCCATCCACGCTTCATGTTCAGCATCCGGTTGCGACGTTGCGTGAAGTCTATCCGGTTGCTTCGATGCCGGTACTGGTGAGGCCCGGCTATAATCCCCGATTCGTCAATTTTTGGTGCGCCCGCGTGTTTGAATCCCTGACCCAGCGCCTGTCCGGCACGATTGAACGCCTGCGTGGCCGTGGCCGCCTGAGCGAATCCAATATCAGCGAGGCCGTGCGCGAGGTGCGCATCGCCTTGCTGGAAGCCGATGTGGCACTGCCGGTGGTGCAAGCCTTGATCCAGCGCATCAAGGTGCGTGCGGTGGGGCAGGAAGTGCTGCGCTCGCTGTCGCCGGGCCAGGTGCTGGTCAAGATCGTGCGCGACGAATTGGCCATGGTGATGGGCGCGCAGGCATCCGACCTGAACCTCAATGTGCCGGCCCCTGCGGTGATTTTGATGGCCGGCTTGCAAGGTGCGGGCAAGACCACCACGGTGGCCAAGCTGGCCAAGCACCTGAAGGAAAAACGCAAGAAGAAAGTGATGGTGGTGTCCGCCGACGTCTACCGTCCGGCCGCGATCGAGCAATTGCAGACGCTGGCCGGTCAGGTGGGGGCGATTTTCTTCCCCTCCGATGCCTCGCAAAAGCCCGAGGCCATCGTCAAAGCCGCGATAGATGAGGCGCGCAAGACGTTTGCCGATGTACTGATTGTGGATACCGCCGGTCGCACCAGCATTGACGCTGCGATGATGGCCGAGATCAAAGCCCTGCACGCCGCAGTGAACCCGGTCGAAACCTTGTTCGTGGTCGATTCGATGACCGGCCAAGATGCGGCTGTGACGGCCAAGCATTTTGGTGAAGCACTGCCGCTGACCGGCGTAGTGCTGACCAAGACCGATGGCGATGCACGCGGCGGCGCGGCACTCTCGGTGCGCTACATCACCGGCAAGCCGATCAAATTTGTCGGCGTGGGCGAGAAGCCCGACGGCCTGGACGTGTTCCATCCCGAGCGCGCCGCCGGCCGCATCCTCGACATGGGCGACGTGCTGTCGCTGGTCGAACAGGTGGAATCGCAGGTCGATCAAGACAAAGCCAAAAAACTGGCCGAGAAAGTGGCCAAGGGCAAAAAGTTTGACCTCAACGACATGCGCGACCAGCTTGAACAAATGCAGAACATGGGTGGCTTGTCTGGCTTGATGGACAAACTGCCGGGCATGGGTCAGGTGCCGGAGTCGGTCAAGCAGCAAGTGACCGGCAAGGAAGTGCCGCGCATGATCGCCATCATCAATTCGATGACCAAAAAAGAACGCCGCAACCCGGATCTACTCAACGGCTCGCGGCGCGCGCGGGTGGCACGCGGCAGCGGCCTCACCCCGGCCGACGTCAACAAAGTGCTCAAGCAATACCAGCAGATGGAGAAAATGATGGGCAAGCTGGGCCGTGGCGGCATGAAGGGCATGATGCGTGGCCTGTCCGGCATGATGGGTGGGCGTGGCGGTATGCCGATGCGCTGATTTGGCGTAATGTTGCATCAACGTCGGAAGGTGTTCGATGCAGCAGCGTCTTGATTATCAGCATGCCTCGCCAGAGGCTTTCAAAGCCATGCTGCAGCTGGAGAGGCAGGTCCATCTAAGCGGCCTGGAAGCGTCGCTGCTCGAATTGGTCAAATCCCGCGCCTCGCAGCTCAATGGCTGCGCCTGGTGCCTGGACATGCACAGCAAGGATGCGCGGGCGCAGGGTGAAACCGAGCAGCGCGTGTACCTGCTGCCGGTCTGGCGCGATGCGCCTTGCTATACCGAGCGCGAGCGCGCGGCGCTGGCCTGGACCGAAGCGGTCACCGCGATAGCCGGTCCGCATGGCGTGGACGATGACGTCTATGGTGCGGCGCGCCGTCATTTCGATGAAAAATCGCTGGTGGACCTGACCCTGGCCATCATCGCCATCAATGGCTGGAATCGGCTGAATGTTGCATTTCGCACCCCGGTTGGCGATTACGTCAGCCCGCACTCGATAACGGGTTGAGCATGAGCAATGACATTCGCGTCAATACCGAGGTGGTGCGCGGATTCATTGTGTACTCGCGTATCGTGGGTTGGTTGCTGGTAGCGGTATCGCTGATCGTGCTGCTGGCGTGGGTGAGTGCTGTGGCGCCCTTGCAGATGTTTGCGCTCCCGGCTACCAGCATGCGTGCCGGCGCGGCCTTGGCTGGCGTGCTTGCCGGTGGCGCATTGCTGTTGTCGCACAGATGGCCATGGAGCAGCTTCCTGCTGTCCTTGCTGCTGACCCTGCTTGCGGGGTGCGAGCTGCTGGAATTTGCATCGGGTGCCAAGGTGATTTGTCTGCCTGATCTGGGGGGGCTGCTTCCACACTGGCCGAACAGGCCGCCCGGGAAAATGCTGGAACTGACGGCAGTGGCATTCACGCTGCTGGGGCTGGTGGGGATGGCGGTCGCGTCAAGGCAGGTGATTTGGCTGCGTGAGGCCTGCGCGCTTGCGGTCATCGCCATCACCATGGCGTCGATTGCCGCGTTCGGGCTTGTGCTGGCAGGGACAGCATTCCACCTGCCGCTCAGGATGCCGATCGTGACGGCGTCGCTGTTGCTGTTGCTGACGCTAGCGTGGATGGCATCGGTGCCATCCACCGGCTTGACGCGTATCGTGGTGGCCGACAGCCCGGGCGGTGCATTCGCACGTCGGCTGATCCTGCCTGCGTTGCTGCTGCCAAGCCTGCTGACCTTCCTGTTCGAGATGGTACAGGCGTGGCTGGGTGTGTCCGAAGCGCAGGCGCTTTCGCTGGCTGCGGTGGTGACCGGTGGCGTGGTCGCCGCCGCAATCCTGTGGGTGGCTTATCTGCTGGATCGCAGCGAGCGCCAGCGGCGTACCGTGCTTGCGTTGCGCACCGATGCCAACACCGACGGGCTGACCGGGCTGGCCAACCGGCGCGCGTTCGACGCGGGATTGGCGCAGGCGCTTCGGGAGAATGAGGATGTCGCGCTGCTGATCCTTGATCTCGACCACTTCAAAAGCTTCAACGATGATTTTGGCCATCAGGCAGGGGACGATGCATTGCGGGAGGCCGGGCGCCTGCTGCATGCGGAGCTGCGTCCGGGCGATCTGGCTGCACGCTATGGTGGCGAGGAATTCGCGGTTGTCCTGGTGCGGAGCGACGCAGAGCGCGTGGCGCAAGTGGGGCGGCGCATCCTGGCCGCGTTCCATGCCAGGCAGTGGCCGAACCGACCGGTGAGGGTGAGCATCGGTGCAGCGCTTGCGGTATCGGGCGAGGCGCCCGCCGGGCTGATCTCCCGGGCCGATGCGGCGCTCTATCGTAGCAAGCAGGAAGGGCGCGACCGTCTCACGATGGCGGCTGAGGCGCCGGCGGAGGCGAAAGCGCCGCCCCTGGGGCATGCCTGACGGCCAGCGTGTGCCCCGCGCCTTGGAAGATCATGATGCTCAAGTGCTTGGCTGCGCCTTGAAAAAACGCTAAACTTGTCGGCTTACCCGGCCATCCCGGCCGCTGGGCAACACCGAGAAACTGCAATGGTCAAGATTCGCCTTACCCGTGGCGGCGCCAAGAAGCGTCCTTTCTACCACATCATCGTCACCGATGGCCGCAGCGCCCGTGATGGCCGCAACATCGAGCGCGTGGGTTTCTACAACCCGGTGGCGCAGGGTGCGGAAAAGCGCGTTGAGCTCAACCTCGATCGCGTCAAGCATTGGCTGGACAACGGCGCGCAGCTGACCGACAAGGTGGCTGATTTGTACAAGACCGCCGTCAAGGCTGCCTGATTCACCTTGCATGGCGCCTGTTCGCAGGCGCTGTGACAGCGAGAGTCCTCCATGAACGCACCGGACAGCTCCCAGCGGATGATTGCCGTGGGTCGCCTGCACGGTGCGTTTGGCGTGCGTGGCGAGGTCAAGCTGGAAAGCTTCACCGATCCCGAAAAGGCGATTGCCCGCTATCAGCCGTGGACGCTGCGTGATGCGCGCGGCAACCCGCAGGTGTGCGAAGGCGTGAAAGTACGCGAGGGCGGCAAAGGGCTGGTGGCGACCTTGCCGGGGGTGGACGACCGCGACGCCGCCGATGCGCTGCGCGGCGTCGAGGTCTGGGTGCCGCGTTCGGCCTTGCCTGCGCCGCCGCCCGGCGAGTATTACTGGGTGGATTTGGAGGGGCTGCGCGTGGTCAATGCCGATGGCGCAGACTTTGGCCGCGTGTCGCATATCTTCAATAATGGTGCCAACGATGTGCTGGTGGCGCAGGGCGAGCGCGAGCGCATGATTCCGTTTGTGCTGCCTACTTACATCGTCTCGGTGGATTTCGATGCCGGCGTTGTCACGGTCGATTGGGACGCGGATTTTTGAGCGTCATGCGCTTCGACATCCTCAGCCTGTTTCCCGAATTCGTCGAACAAATCAGCGCGCACGGCGTAGTGGGGCGTGCGGGTGAGCGCGGGTTGTTGTCGGTGCATGGCTGGAATCCACGCGATTACGCCGAAGGCAACTACCGCCGCGTGGACGACCGCCCGTTTGGTGGCGGCCCCGGCATGGTGATGTTGATCGAACCTTTGCGCGCCGCGTTGGCGGCGATGCGCGCTGCCGATCCCGCACCTGCGCATGTGATTTATCTCAGTCCGCAGGGCCGGCCGTTGACCCAGGCCGCGGTGCGCGAATTGGCGGTCCGTCCCCGTATTGCGCTGCTGTGCGGGCGCTACGAGGGCGTGGATGAACGCCTGCTGCAAGCCGAGGTGGATGAAGAAATTTCGATTGGCGATTACGTGCTGTCCGGCGGCGAGTTGGCGGCGGCGGTGCTGATTGATGCGGTGGCGCGCCTGCAGGAAGGCGCGCTGAACGATGCCGAATCGGCCGTGCAAGACAGCTTTGAAGGCGATGGCCTGCTGGACTGCCCACATTACACGCGGCCGGTGGAACACGCGCTAGGCAGCGTGCCCGAGGTGTTGTTATCGGGAAATCACGCGGCCATTGCCTATTGGCGAAGGCAACAATCGCTCGGCCGCACCTGGCTTCGCCGGCCGGAGTTGTTGAACGAAGCGGAACTGTCCAAAGGCGATCGCGCCTTGCTGGACGACTTTCGCAGCCGATGGTTGCAGGCGGTGGATGAGCCGGACGACGACGGCCCAGACACGGTTTAAGGCCAACCTGCAATAGTGCGCCAAGTATTTGCCGCAAAACGGAAAACCCAGCTATAATGCGCGGCTGGGCCAATCGCCCGTGTTGTACCGATGTCTGCTTTATCAGTGCCATGACGCGGGTCCACGTGCACTCGCGCAACAACGACTCCAACAGGCGCGTGCACAAGCACGCAATACACATCAATAGGTTGATCCCATGAACAAGCCCTCGATCCATACCCTGCTGCAAGATTTCGAATCCGCCCAAGCGACCCGCAAGCTGCCCGATTTCGGCCCCGGTGACACCGTGGTGGTCAACGTGAAAGTGAAAGAAGGCAACCGTGAGCGGGTGCAGGCTTACGAAGGCGTGGTGATCGGCAAGAAGAACGCTGGCCTGAACTCCGCGTTCACCGTGCGCAAGATCTCGCATGGCTTTGGCGTCGAGCGCGTATTCCAGACCCACAGTGCCACCATCGACTCGGTGGAAGTCAAGCGTCGTGGCGCGGTGCGCGCCAGTAAGCTGTACTACTTGCGTGGTTTGGAAGGCAAGAAGGCCCGCATCAAGGAAGACTTGGCTGGCAATGCCAAGGCGCGCGCCAAGGCGGCTGCCGCGGCTGCCGAGTAATCCAGCGCTTCGCGTGATGCACAGCGGCCACCTTCGGGTGGCCGTTTGCGTTGGAATCTCCGGGAATTTGCAGATGACATTGGTGGATGACAGCGGTAGCGTTCGTCTTGATTTGTGGCTCTGGGCCGCGCGTTTTTTCAAGACCCGCGCATTGGCCAAGCACGCGATTGAAACCGGCAAGGTGGAGGTGGGAGGGCAGCGCGCCAAACCTGCGCGTGGCGTGCGGGTGGGGGATGCGCTGCGCGTGCAACGCATGGAAGAGGTTTTCGAACTCGACGTGCTCATGTTGTCGGTGGTACGTGGCCCGGCGGCTATTGCGCAGACGCTGTATCGCGAATCCGAAGCCTCACGTGCGGCGCGTGAACTCGCCCGCGCCCAGCGCGCCGCCGAGCGTGCCGGCTACCATCCACCCGAGACCAAGCCCGACAAGCGCGCACGTCGCTTGATTCGGGCGCTGGGGGATATCGACGCGCTGTAGGCTAAGGTAGCGCCTGTCCACTGCCGCCGTTTCCGCCACGTCCATGTCCACACGCGCCACTCGTTTGTTGAAATTGCTGGATGCATTGCGCCAGCGTCGGCAGCCGGTATCGGGTGTGCAACTGGCGGAGACGTTTGGCGTCAGCCTGCGCACCCTGTATCGCGACATCGACACCTTGCGCGGACAGGGCGCGGACATTGCCGGCGACCCCGGTATTGGCTACCAATTGCGCCCCGGCTTTCTGCTGCCACCGATGATGTTTTCGGAAGAAGAACTCGAGGCGATGGTGCTGGGCACGCGCTGGGTGGCGTCGCATGCCGACCCGGAGCTGGCGACGGCGGCACGCGGCGCAATGGACCGCATCCTTGGCATCCTGCCGGAGGGCCTGCGCTTGCAGGTGGAAACCGGTGGCTTGTTCGCGCCGGATTGGCGCCCTTCGGCCCCGGAGCCTTGGTTGCCGACGCTGCGCCGCGCCATCCGTGGCCAGCGAGCCCTGCATCTGGCCTATGCCGATGCTGGCAATCGGGTCTCGCAGCGTACGATCTGGCCGTTTGCGATGGCTTTCCTCGATGATCGCCGCTTGCTGGCCGCGTGGTGCGAACTGCGCGGGGAGTTTCGCCATTTTCGCGCTGATCGCGTGCTGGGGCTGGAAGATGCCGGGCGCGGCTACCCGGAGACACGGCATGGTCTGCTGCGGCGCTGGCGCGTGCAGGAGCAGCTGCGCCAGCGTGACCGCGTCACTGCTGACAGAAATTGACAGCAGGGCCGGCGCACACTGCGGGCTCACCCCGACCCGATCAAGGAGCCTTCATGAGCACGCAATTGCGCTTCTACACCCACCCGATGTCGCGCGCCCGGATTACCCGCTGGATGCTGGAAGAAACCGGCCTGCCTTACGAAGAGGTTGTGCTGGAGTACGGCACCACGATGAAGGCGCCGGAGTTCCTTGCCATCAATCCGATGGGCAAGGTGCCGGCGCTGTTGCACAACGGCGTGGCAATCACCGAGAACGCCGCCATCTGTCTGCATCTGGCCGATCTGGTGCCGGAGCTGGGCCTGCTGCCACCGCCGGGCACGCCAGAGCGTGGCGCTTGCTACCGTTGGATGCTGTTCGCCAGCCCGCTGGAGTTCTTCATTACCGCACGCCGCCACGGCAGCATCGCACCGTCGATGGAGTCTGGTTACGGCAACGAGGCCGACCTGCTGCGCACGCTGGAAGGCGCAGTGGCGGGCAAGCGCTTTCTGGTGGGCGACCGCTTCACCGTGGCCGACCTCTACCTGTCCGCCTTCATCGGCTACTACATCCAGATTGGTGAGCTGGAGCCCAGGCCGGTGTTTCAGGACTATGCAATGGCACATTCGCAGCGACCAGCCTGTCAGCGTGCGACTGCGCACGATGAAGGCTTGCTCAAGCCGAAAGCGGAGCCGTCGGTAAACGCGGCGCATTAATCCTGCCGCTTCGACAAAATTGCTGCAGTTTCCGCAGCGATATCCTCGATACATGCCTGCATCTGCGCACGCCGGGTGCGGAAGCTGAGTACGCACACCCGCCCGAGGAAGCGTTCGCCCACTTGCGCGCCGGTGAGCATCACGCGCCCGCGTGCCGTCACCCGTTGCATCAGCGTGCGGGTGGCGGCGTTCTGCGCTTCCAGCGTGGGTAGCGATCCGTGTTCCAGATGGAAGGCAAATAGCGACAGCTGCGGCGGCGCATCCATCACGATGCCGGGGATCTTCGCGACCTCGCCGGCGGCCCAGCATGCCAGGCCGCGCTTTTCCGATAGCGCGGCACGGTAGCGATCGCTGCCAAGCAGCTTCAGTGTCAGCCATATGCGCAGGCCGGGAAAACCGCGCGACAGGTCGGGGCCGTACTGCGCCGGGTCGTAGAACTCGTTCTGGTTGTCCGGCAGATAGCCGGCCTCGGAGGCATGCAGTGCGCGCAGTGCTTCGCCGTCGCGTACCAGCAGCGCGCCGGTGCCGTAGGGCAGGAACAGGCCCTTGTGCGGGTCGAGGGTAAGCGAATCCGCACGCGGTAGCCCGGCCAGCAGCGGGCGCAGCTCCGGCACCATGTGGAAGAACGCGCCGTAGGCGCCATCGACGTGGTGCCACAGCGCTTCGCGTGTGCACAGTTCGGCCACTGCGTCGATCGGATCGACCGCGCCGGTGTTGGTGGTGCCGGCGGTGGAGAACACCATGAAGGGTTTCAGCCCCGCCGACCGGTCGGCGCCGATGGCCAGCTGCAGTGCGTCCACGCGCATCCGGAAGTTTTCATCGACTTCGATGGTGCGTACGCGATCGTGGGCGATACCTGCCAGCCGCGCCGCTTTGGTGATTGAATGATGCGATTGCGAGGACACGTACAGCGTGCCAGCGCGGATGTCGGTGCCTAGGCGCTGCTCGCGCGCTGCGGCAATCGCGTTGAACATCGCCATCGAGCCGCCGGGGGTGAATATGCCGCGCGCCGTCGCCGGGAACTGCATCCACCCGCGCATCCAGTCCAGCGCGTTGGCCTCCAGTTGCACCAGCGCCGGGGCCGCCTGCCAGATACCGGTGTAGCGGTTGGCGGTGTCGGCGATAAAGTCGGCGAGCGCTGCCGGATAGATGCCGCCGCCGGGAATGTAGGCCAGATAGCCGGGGCCGGGTGTGCCGAATGAGCGAGGAATCCACTGCTCGAACAACGGGTCGAGCAGCGCGTCCAGCGTGGTGCCGTCCAGCGGTTCCGGCTCGGCCAGCGATCGGCACAAGTCTTCAATGCCGTCGAAATTCCCGTTCGATGGCATGCTTCCCAAGCCTGCTATGTGTGCAACTGCACGTTCGACCACCGCATGGCCCATGGCGCGCATGGTTTCGGGCGTGAATTCGAGATTGGCGGGATCGTTCATGGCGTCATCGTCATGCAAGGCAAGGAATTGTGCCGGCTGCGATCGCTGCAACGGATGCCGCAAATTGGGCCGTGCACGGTTCAGTCTGCATCCGCAATGGGCCACGGCGGTAGTTCGCTGTTGCGCTGGAATTCGAAAATCAACCGGGTTTCGATATGCGCCACTTCCTCGCGCTCGGTGAAGGCGGTCAGGGTGAAGTTGCGCAGGTGGTCGCTGTTGCGCACGCCGACGTGGACGAGGAAGTCGTCGGCGCCGGCGACGTGATAACAGGCCAGCACTTCCGGCAGCGCCAGCAGGTGGGCATGGAAACCATCGACCAGCGCACGCGAGTGTTTGGCCAGCCGTACCGACACCATCGCCTGCAGCCCGATGCCGATCGCCTGCGGCGCAATCTCGGCGTGGTAGCCCAGCAACACCTTGTCTTCGCGCAGCTTGCGCACCCGTTCGAGCGCAGTGGACTGCGCGATCCCCACTTTTCCGGCAAGGTCTTTGTTGGGTAGCCGTGCATTCTTCCGCAACAAGCGCAACAAGGCGTAATCGATTCGATCAAGTGTGGTCATATGATTGAATTTCAAAATACTATTCGACATGAATTATAGTTGTCGAACAATGTTCTAGCATGGAATGAATATTCCATGTGGGGAAGTGCCATGCATCGTTTTCAAACCATCGCCGTCCACGCCGGGCGCGAAGATTTTGGCGAGCTTTGCGTACATGCGCCGCCACTGGATTTATCCACCACCTACCCAATCGCGGATCTCGATGTGGCGGGGGCCAGTTTTGATGCGCTGATTGGTGGCAAGCATGATGCCGCCAACCCGATCTATGCGCGCCTGCACAACCCCACCGTGGCACGCACCGAAAACGCGATTGCCAAATTGGAGGGTACCGATGCCTGCGTGGCATTTGCCTCGGGGATGGCGGCGCTCACCGCCGTATTGCTGGCACGTCGCGCGCATGGTGGCCATGTGCTAGTGGTGCGGCCGTTGTATGGCACATCGGACCACCTGTTGGCCAGTGGCATGTGCGGGTTAGAGGCAGAGTTCGTGGCTGCCGAAGACATTGCCACCAAACGCCGCGCCGATACCGTGCTGGTGGTCATCGAAACCCCCGCCAATCCCACCTTGGATTTGGTCGATATCAAAACAGTGATAGCGGCTGCCGGCGAGGTGCCGGTGCTGGTGGATTCCACTTTCGCCACGCCAGTCCTGCAAACCCCTGCGGCACTCGGTGCCACCTATGTACTGCACAGTGCCACCAAATTTCTGGGTGGGCATGGCGATGTGATTGCCGGCGTAGTGTGTTGCGATGAAACCCACGCCGGGCCACTGCGCACCGTGCGTGCTGCGACGGGTGGCTTGCTGCACCCATTGGCGGCGTATCTGTTGCATCGTGGCTTGCCTACGTTGAAATTGCGCGTCGAAGCAGCGCAAGCCAATGCGCAAGTCTTGGCGCAACGGTTGGCTGGGCATCCGGCGGTGAACAAGGTGTTTTATCCGGGGCTGGGCACGGTACGCAATGCGCAGTTGTTGGGGACGCAAATGTGTGGCCCCGGCACGCTGATGGCATTCGAGTTGGCTGGTGGGCATGCCGCTGCTGCCAAGGTGATGGCCACGGTCAAAGTGATGACGCCGGCGGTAAGTCTGGGCTCCATCGATACCCTGATCCAACATCCCTCCGGGCTCACCCATCGCATGGTGGATCCTGCGGCAAAAGCAGCTGCCGGGATTACCGATGGCCTGCTGCGGCTGTCGGTGGGAATCGAGGATGTGGAAGACCTGTGGGCGGACCTGGCGCAGGCATTGGGCTGAACCTGTTTTTTGCAGCTGCGCCGGCATTTATCCTGCGGCGCGTTGCAACAGACGGGTGACCCGTACCGTTCCATCGGGGACGGGTTGGCTATGGCGCATCGCATGCAGCCATTGCGGCAGTAAATGCGAGGCGGCGGTGATCGCATCGATCAGTGCTTGATCGGGGTTGCGCTTGCGTCCGGCATGCTTGGCCGCCTGCTCGGCGGCGCGGCCAAGATCTGCCAGCTGGGTGGCCCCAATCACCGGGGCCGAGCCTTTGAGCGTGTGAAATGCACGCGAGAGCGCTCGCGTGGGGGCTGGATTGGAGAAATCCTTGCACCAAGCGGCAAGCGCGTTTTCGACATTTTTGGTGATGTCTTCAAGCTCCAGCAAAAACACTTCGCGCATCTCGGGATCAACGTCGCGGGCTAACGCGGGTTTGCCAGAAGATGAGGATCGTCGCGGCGCAGGTTGTGACCCCGAGCGAGAAAACAAACGCTGGAACAGGGCCGAAATCCAATTACTCAAGCGCATCCCCCACTCCGGTTAGATGCGGCAGAGTGGCATAAGCCTAGGCTTGCCACAATGCACACCGCCGGCACCGGGTGAGATGTGCCGGGCATGTGGGGTCGCGGCCTTCAGCGCCCACCGCCACCAAACAACGAACTGCCAATTTTGAGCGCATCGCTCAAACCCAGTTGGCCATCGCCGTCTTGATCGAGCAAAGAGCCCAGCAGCCCGCCACTGGTGCCGCCTTGTTGGCGGATCGCCTGGTGTTCTTGCCCCAACAAGCCACTGAGCGCATCTGCACCACCGGCATCCCCCGACATTCGCTTGCCAAGGTAGGCCATCACGATCGGAGCCAACATTTGCAGCAGTTGGCCAGACTGCGCATGCGGCAAACCAGTGGCTTGGGCCACGCCAGCCTGTGCGCTGTCTTGTTGGCCACCAAAAATATGCCCCAAGATGCCGGCCCCATTGGCCTCTGCACCGCCGCCGCCGCCCAACACCGCGCCCAATACACTGCCGATATCCAGCCCGCTGTGATTGTTCTGTAGCGCACCCAGCAAGGCCTGTGCACCTTCGGGACTGGCGGCATTGCTGCCCAGTTTGCCCATCAGCAAAGGCAAGGCGGTGCTGATGGCACCCGATGCCTGTACGGGATCAAGCCCCAGCTGGCTGGCGATTTGTTGCAAGGGTGCGCCTTGTAGCTGGGCGGCAAGGTCTTGGGTCATGGCGGTCATGGGGCATTCCTGCGGAGGTGAACACCCATCCTACGTCGGCAAGGTGAAAAATAGGCAAGACGGCTGCAGGATAGGGCGCCTGCATTCGGTTATAGCCCCAACGCCTTGGCCACGCCGGCACCATAGGCCGGGTCGGCCTTGCTGCAGTTGTCAATGTGGCGCTGCTTGATGAAGTCCGGCGCGTCGCCCATCGCGCGGGCAGTGTTGTCGAATAGCATCTGCTGCTGGGCCGGATTCATCAGTCGGAACAGGTCGCCGGGCTGCTTGTAGTAGTCGGCATCGTCCTCGCGGAAATTGAACCAGTCAGCGACGTTGCCGATCTTCAATGGCGGCTCGCGGAACTGCGGCTGTTCCTGCCACTGCTGGAAGCTGTTGGGCTCGTAATGCGGCAGCCCGCCGTAGTTGCCGTCAACCCGGCCGATGCCGTCGCGATGGTTACTGTGCACCGGGCAGCGTGCGGCATTGACCGGGATTTGCTGGTAATTGGTGCCCAGCCGGTAGCGCTGCGCGTCGGCATAGTTGAACAGCCGCGCCTGCAGCATCTTGTCTGGCGACACGCCAATCCCGGGGACCAGGTTGCCGGGTGCGAACGCGCTCTGTTCGACGTCGGCGAAGAAATTCTCCGGGTTGCGGTTGAGCTCGAACTCGCCGACCTCGATCAGCGGATAGTCCGCCTTCGGCCACACCTTGGTCAGGTCGAACGGATGGTAGGGCACCTTTTCCGCGTCGGTTTCGGGCATCACCTGCACGTACATCGTCCACTTCGGGAAGTCGCCGCGTTCGATGGCGTCGAACAGGTCGCGCTGGTGGCTTTCACGGTCATTGCCGATCAGCGCGGCGGCTTCGGAGTCGCTCAGGTTCCTGATGCCCTGCCGGGTGCGGAAGTGGAACTTCACCCAGAAGCGCTCGCCAGCCGCGTTCCAGAAGCTGTAGGTATGCGAGCCGAAACCGTGCATGTGGCGGTAGCTGGCGGGAATGCCGCGGTCGCTCATCACGATGGTGATCTGGTGCAGCGCTTCCGGCAGCAGGGTCCACCAGTCCCAGTTGTTGGTGGCGCTGCGCAGGTTGGTGCGTGGGTCGCGCTTGACCACCTTGTTGAGGTCGGGGAACTTGCGCGGGTCGCGGATGAAGAACACCGGGGTGTTGTTGCCCACCATGTCCCAGTTGCCTTCCTCGGTGTAGAACTTCAGCGCGAAGCCGCGGATGTCGCGCTCGGCATCGGCCGCGCCGCGCTCGCCGGCGACGGTGGTGAAGCGGGCGAACAGTTCGGTCTGCTTGCCGACTTTCTCGAACAGCTTGGCGCGGGTGTAGCGGGTGATGTCCTGGGTGACGGTGAACGTGCCGAACGCGCCCGAGCCCTTGGCGTGCATGCGCCGCTCCGGGATCACCTCGCGCACGAAGTTGGCCAGCTTCTCATTCAGCCACACATCCTGTGCCAACAGCGGGCCGCGTGGGCCGGCGGTGAGGCTGTTCTGATTGTCGGGCACCGGCGCACCGAAGTCAGTGGTCAGGTGAGTGGCCGGATATTGCTTATTGCTGTCGCTGGGCTTGCTCATGATCGATCCTTTGCGGACGTGGGCGATGACGCCACGATAGGCGCTTTCCGCTGTGCTGAGAAATCGAATGATGTGATTCTTTGAATAGAAATTGCCTATAGATGGAGAGATGCAGTCGATTGACTGAATCAGTCCTGCATTGGTCCATTAATCCGCTTGTCCCAATCCTCGACCGTGCCTTGCTGCAGGCGGCGTTCAATGAGTTTTCGCCACGACGGCACCAGCGGCAGTACCAGTGCCGGTTTCAGCTGTGCCGGGTCGAGTGCGCGCCCGTAGAGCAGCTGGGTCAGCCGGGTCAGTGGCCAGTCGGGATGGGGGCGCTCGCGCAAGGTCAGGGTATCGCCGGTACAGGCATCGCCGGCTTGCAGCACGCGGTAATACCAACCGCAGCGGCCGGTGGTTTGCACGCGACGGGCCATGTCGGGCAGGCCGAAGCGGTCGTTGAGCTTCCAGCAGGGTTGCCGGCCCTGGCTGATTTCCAACAGGGCGCTGCCCAGCTGGAAGCGGTCGCCGAGGCAGACCGTGGCTTCGGTCATGCCGCGCGTGCTGATGTTTTCGCCAAACGCGCCGGGTTGTTGCAGCACGGGTGTATCGCCCAGTTCGCTGCGCCATGCGGAGTAATGATCGAAGGGGTAGTGATGTACGGCTTTGTCGATGCCGCCGTGCACGCGCGGATCGCCTTGTTCATCGCCTTCCAGCCCGAGTTCGCCGATGCGTACTGCGCCGATGCATGGCCGCTTGGCGATCGCGCTGATCGCGCCCGGTCGCGTGTACGCCACCGCCTTGCCGGCAAGCAATGCATCCACATGCACCGCAAGCGGCGCGGTCACGGCAATGCCTTCAGCCGATACAGCGCTTCCAGCGCTTGCTTGGGCGTGAGCTCGTCGGGGTCGATCGAGGCCAGTGCATCCAGTGCGGCAGAAGATGGAGCGAATAGGCCGAACTGTTGCGGTGTATCCAAGGCGGGCGCGCTCAAGGGGGTGACGGGTGTATTGCGGTTATGCGATTCCAGCTCGGCCAAGCGTGCCCGCGCCTGTTGCAGCGCGGCTTTGGGCAGGCCAGCCAGGGCCGCCACCTGCAGGCCAAAGCTGCGGTTGGCGGGGCCTGGACGTACTGCGTGCATGAACACCAACGCGTCACCATGCTCCACCGCATCCAGATGCAGATTGGCAATCCCGCTGCCGGGTTCGGCCAGCGCGGTGAGTTCGAAATAATGCGTGGCAAACAGCGAGTAGCTGCGGTTGCTGGCAGCGAGCTGGCGTGCCACCGCATCGGCCAGTGCGAGGCCGTCATAGGTCGAGGTGCCGCGCCCGATTTCATCCATCAACACCAGTGATTGATCGGTGGCGTGGTGCAGGATGTAGGCGGTTTCGCTCATTTCCACCATGAAGGTGGATTGGCCGCGGGCCAGATCATCACCGGCGCCGATGCGGGTCAGGATGCGGTCGATCGGGCCGATGGTCGCTTTCGCTGCCGGCACAAAACTGCCGATGCAGGCCAGCAATACGATCAGTGCGTTCTGGCGCATGAAGGTGGATTTGCCGCCCATGTTGGGGCCGGTGATGATGTACATCCGCGTGGCGTCATCGAAGACGAGATCGTTGGGCTCGAACGGCGCGTCGCGCAACGCTTCCACCACCGGGTGACGGCCGCGCTCGATGGCAATGCCGGGGATGTCGCGCAGCTGCGGCATCGCCCAATCCAGCGTGTTGGCGCGTTCGGCAAAACTGGCCAGCACATCGAGTTCGCTGAGTGCACTGGCGCAGGCGCGCAGCGGTTCCAGTTGCGTGTTCAAATGATCCAGCACGCCGTCGTACAGGAGCTTTTCACGCGACAGCGAACGTTCGCGCGCGGACAGCACTTTGTCTTCGAACTGTTTCAATTCTTCGGTGATGTAGCGCTCGGCACCGGTCAGGGTTTGCCGCCGCGTGTAGTGCATCGGCGCTTTGTCGGCCTGGCCCTTGCTGATTTCGATGAAGTAGCCGTGCACGCGGTTGTAGCCCACTTTCAGGGTGGGAATGCCACTGGATGCGCGCTCGCGCTGTTCCAGATCAATCAGGAATTGGTCGGCATGGGTGGATAGCTGGCGCAGCTCGTCGAGTTCGGCATCAAAGTCGTCGGCAATCACGCCACCATCACGTGCCAGCAGCGGTGGTTGCGCAACGATGGCCGCGTGCAGGAAGGCCGCGGTGGCGTCGAACTCGCCCAGTTGCAGGTGCAGGCTTTGCAACCGCGGTGAATCCAGCGGCACCAGCAAGCCGCGCAATGTCGGCAGCAGCGCCAAGCCATCGCGCAGGGTAGCCAGGTCGCGCGGACGGGCGCTGCGCAGGGCGACACGCGACAGGATGCGCTCCATGTCGCCCAAGCTGCGGAAGGCTTCGCGCAACGCGTTCTCGACGCGATGTTCGATCAGGGTTTGCACAGCATGGTGACGCTGCCCCAGCGTGCGGCGGTCACGCAATGGGCGGTGCAGCCAGCGCCGCAACAGGCGGCCACCCATCGGCGAAATGGTGGAGTCCAGCACGCCCAGCAAGGTGGCCTTTACATCGCCATCCACACGCGAATCCAGCTCCAGGTGCCGGCGCGTGGCTGCGTTCATGGCGATGGCGTCGTCGCTGGTTTCCAGCGCAATGCTGCGCAGATGCGGCAGGCGCTGCTTCTGGGTTTCTTCGATATAGCCCAGCAGCGCGGCGGCGGCGGCGATGGCCAGCGGGCGATCCTCGATGCCAAATGCGGTGAGGTCATGCACACCAAAAAATTGCAGCAGTTGGCGGCGGCCGGAATCGGCATCGAACAGCCACGGTGCACGTCGGCGCAGGCCACGTGCTTCCAACGCGCAGGCCGGCCAACCGTCTTCATCGGCAAGCAAGGTTTCCACCGGTTGCAGGCGGGCGAGTTCCGCTTCCAGCGCGTCTTCACCCGCCACTTCGTTCGCACGCAAGCGACCGCTGGACAGATCCGCCCACGCCAACCCGTAGCCATACTTCCCGCGTGAAATGGCCAGTAACAGCGTGTCGCGGCGTTCGTCCAGCAGTGCTTCGTCCGTCACGGTGCCGGGCGTGACGATACGCACCACTTTGCGTTCGACCAAACCTTTGCTGAGTGCCGGGTCGCCGATCTGCTCGCAAATGGCCACCGATTCGCCCAGCGCCACCAAGCGCGCCAGATAGCCTTCGGCGGCGTGATAGGGCACGCCGGCCATCGGGATCGGCTGCCCCGCGGATGCGCCGCGCTGGGTCAGGGTGATGTCCAGCAGCCGTGCTGCCTTGCGCGCATCGTCATAAAACAGCTCGTAGAAATCGCCCATCCGGAAAAACAGCAACACCTCCGGATGCTCCGCCTTGGCGGCGAAGAACTGGCGCATTAGCGGGGTGTGTTCGGCCGGTTTGTCGGACGATTTGGGCGCTTGGCTCACGGAATCCACAGGTCTGTGCAATCAGCAGCAACCACCAGGGGTATCGGCATACGAGTTGGTGGTGGCGGCGGCTACGCCGGTGGTTTCACCGCGCAGGCTGGCGGCGTGGTGTTCGGCGACCACGCGTGCCACGCAGGCGGTGACCGCTTTACCCATCGGGATGTGCAGGAATTCGTTGGGGCCGTGGGCGTTGGAGTGCGGGCCCAGCACGCCGGTGATCATGAACTGTGCGCCCGGGAATTTCTCGCCCAGCATGCCCATGAACGGGATGGTGCCGCCTTCGCCCATGTACATCGCCGGTTTGCCGAAAAATTCCTGGCTGGCGTGATCGATTGCGCCTTCCAGCCACGCGGCGAGGGCGGGTGCGTTCCAGCCGGTGCTGGCTTTTTCCAGCGACAAGCTGACCTCGGCCCCATAGGGTGGATTCTTCAGCAGGGCTTCTTGCAGCAATTCACCGCCGCGTTTGCCGTCCAGCGTGGGCGGCAGGCGCAAGCTCAGTTTGGCGGCGGTGAACGGGCGCAGCACATTGCCGGCCGACGCCAACGGCGGGATGCCATCCATTCCGGTGATCGACAGCGCCGGCCGCCACGTACGGTTGAGCACCAGCTCGGTGCGGTCGCTGCCCATCGGCGCCATGCCGGGCAGGAACGGAAATTTGTCGAACACTTCGTCGCCCAGCACTTCGGCCACTTTGGCGGCCTGCGCACGACGTTCGGCGGGGATGTCCACATGCATGCCGTCGATCAGGATGCGGCCAGTGTCTTCGTCTTCGATACGCGACAGCAAGTCACGCAGCACGCGGAAGCTGGACGGCACGATGCCCGAGGCATCGCCCGAGTGCACGCCCTCGGAGAGCACTTTCACGGTCAGGTTGCCACCGGTCAGGCCACGCAGCGAGGTGGTGCACCACAACTGTTCGTAATTCCCGCAGCCCGAATCTAGGCACACCACCAGCGAGGGCTTGCCGATGCGCTCGGCCAGATGGTCCACGTAGAAGGGCAGGTCATTACTGCCGGATTCTTCGCAGGCTTCGATCAGCACCACGCAGCGCGCATGCGCCGCGCCTTGCGCTTGCAGGGCCATGATCGCGGTCAGCGAGCCGAAAATCGCATACCCATCGTCCGCACCGCCGCGTCCGTACAGGCGGTCGCCTTCCAGCACCGGCAGCCATGGGCCTTTGTCTGCATCCCAACCGGTCATTTCCGGCTGCTTGTCCAAATGGCCATACAGCAGCACGCAGTCATCGTTGCGGCCGCCATTGGCGGCGGGGATATCGATGAAAATCAGCGGCGTGCGGCCTTCCAGCTGGACCACGTCCAGCTGCATGCCGGGGATGGGCTGGGCGCTGGCCCACGCTTGCAGCAGTGCCACGGCGCGATCCATATGCCCGTTTTGCACCCAATCGGCGTCGAACATCGGCGATTTATTGGGAATACGGATGTATTCCACCAGCTGCGGAACGATTTCGGCATCCCATTTGGCAGCCACGAACTCACGGATCTGGGTGGCGTTGATGTGGCTGGTGTGCATGGCGTCCCTGTGCAGTGATGTGGCGATGCGGCAATTGTAACGCCCACCTTCGCATTCCCCCATCACCGGGAGGGACTGCGGATGGCCAGTCAGATTTTTCCTACGCAAGGTCGGGATATCTTCCGATGGATGATCGGCACAAATCCGATAGCCTTCTGACCACGGGCCAGACACGCTATGTCCATCCCCACGCCACGCTTGCTCGGGTGGACTTCGGCAAAAAAAAGTTGAGTGATCGGTGATGAAGCTGTTGTTGAAATCCTGGGGGCTCCTGGTACTGCTGCTTTGCGCAGGGCTGGCGCTGTCGGCGGAACGGGTGAATATCAATACCGCCGATGTGGCGACGCTGGATCGCGTGCTGGTCAATGTTGGCCCGGTCAAGGCGCAGGCAATCGTGGATTACCGCACCGCCAATGGTGCGTTCCGCAGCCCTGAGCAATTGGCGATGGTCAAGGGCATTGGCCTGAAGACGGTAGAAGCCAATCGGGATCGCATCATGGTCAGTAATGCACGGCCAGTGATGCAACCGGTTGGGCAAACCGATGGCAAGGCAAACTTGCAACAATTAGTGCATCGATGAGCCCGAGGCGTTCCGAATTTACCGAGGTAGAGAGTGTGCATGACAGGTTGGATGCGACGCTGATGGCAAGCGTCTTGCGGGCGCAGGATTACCGCAGGATGCCCTGGAAAAATGCGGCCGGTTGGACATCGGAGGTGCTGCGGGTTCCCGATTGCGAGGATTGGAATTGGCGGCTGTCGATTGCGGATATCGAGGCCGATGCCGCATTTTCGACGTTCCCGGGCGTGGATCGTTGGTTGGTGTTGCTGTCTGGAAATGGAATGCGCCTGAAGTTTGACGATGGCCACATCCGGACCCTGTTGCCGCCGCATGGGGAAGCACGATTTTCAGGAGAGCAGCCATTGACAGGGGAGTTGCTGGAGGGACCCAGTCGCGATTTCAACCTCATGTGGAAGCGCGCTTGCGTCACTGCACAAACCTGGCGGCGGCCTTTGGTTGGGCCAATGGTGTTATTTGTCGATCGCAGTGAAACCTGGGTGATTTATCTGTTGGCAGGGCAGGCTGAATTTAACGCGGAATGCGGATTGCCCCGGATGCAGCAAGGTGACACCGCAATTTTGCAAGGTGGCGACGAGCGCACACGTTATGCACTGGAGGGGGGGGGCGAGGTGCTGATGATCCGCCTCCAGCAATTGGATGCCAGTTGCCCGCAGCAGCAAATTCAAAGTTAAAGGCGACGGTACAAGGAACCACCGTCGCTGCGGCACATGGATGTGCCGCACCCATTCTGGTCAGGCAGTGACAAGTAGCAGTGGCCGGTGTCCTGTTGCTGCAGCACAAGGACGTGCCGCGCCCTGGCATGCTGTGCCGGCTTGCTGTGCCAGCTAGGGCGCAATCTTGCGCTTCAGCGCCAGTGCCACTGCCGGAGGCAGGCGCGGCATGGCGCGCAGCATCCACGGCAGCAACCGGCGTTTGGCACCGGAGAGTGATTCCGGCACCATCGCTTCGATCAAGTGTGGACCGGGCGTGTGCAGAGCATTGCTCATTGCCTTGTTGAAGCCTGCAGCGGTATCCGTGCGAACCGCCAGCACGCCCATCCCCTGCGCCAGCTGTTGAAAATCCAGCACCGGGCCATGCAAGTCAAGCTGGGCACGTGCTTTGGTCCCCGCTTGGCCGGCACCCACACGGTCCAATTCCACGTTGAGCACCGAATAGCTGGCATTGTTGAAGATGATCGCAGTAACGTTGAGTTGTTCACGCGCCAGCGTCCACAGCGCTTGAATGGTGTACATCGCGCTGCCATCGCCGATCAATGCAATCACCGGGCGGTCCGGGCAGGCAATGGCTGCGCCCACCGCATTGGGGAGTCCTTGGCCAATTGCACCGCCAGTGAGCGTGATGAGGTCGTGACGCGGCGCGCCTTGGGTCATGACACCCAGCAGCAGGCCGGAGGTGATGGCCTCATCAATGATGATGGCATTGTCGGGGAGCAATGCGCCTACCGCTTTGCAGACTTTGGCGGCCGTCAGCTTTCCGCGTGGCGTTGTGGGGCGCTGCGGGGCTTGCAGCGGTGCAGGCGTATTGCCCGCGCCCAGTGCGGCGACCAATTTGACCAAACTGGCGGCGGCGTCTTGTGCCGGGGTGGCCAGGGTGTGCACGTGGCAACCTTCCGGCACCAATTCGCTTTTCTTGCCGGGGTAGGCAAAAAACGACACTGGCGATTTGGCATCGACCAGGATCAGGTGTCGCGTGTCGCGCAGTTGCACGCTGGCCAATTCGGCCAGATAGGCGATGCGTTCGATGGCGGGCAGCCCTGCGCCGCGCGGCAGGCGCGTTGGGAAAACCTCGCAAAACAGCTTGACTGCGCTGTGCGCAGCGATGCGTGCCGCATCCAGCAAGGCGGGCTCCAGCAGGGCTTGTCCGCCCAGCAGGAATGCGCAGGGCTCGCCACTGCGAATGGCATCGACAATCGCGGCAATACACGCATCGTCGGCCACCGGCGGGGCCGGTGCAGCCAGCGGCGGGCAGGGAGTGCCGCCTTCGCCCCACGACACGTCAGCGGGCAGGATCAAGGTTGCCACTTGGCCGGGCAAGCCGCGTGCGCAGGTGATGGCGTCGACGGCGTCGCTGCACAGACTGGCTGTGCTGCGTGCGGCGCGCACAAAACCGGGCGAGACATTGCGCGCCACGGTTTCGATATCCGATTGCAACTGCGCATCCAGCGGCACGTGGTAGGTCGCGTGATCGCCAATGATATTGAGCACCGGCACCTTGCCCTTGCGTGCGTTATGCAGGTTGGCCAGCCCATTGCCCAGCCCGCAGCCCAAATGCAGCAAGGTGGCGGCGGGTGTGCCAGCCATCCGTGCGTAGCCATCGGCGGCACCGGTGGCGACGCCTTCAAACAGGGTCAACACGGCGCGCATCCTGGGCTCTGAGTCCAAGGCTGCAACAAAGTGCATCTCGCTGGTGCCGGGGTTGGAAAAACATACGTTGATGCCGGCATCGGCCAGCGTTTTCATCAATGCTTGCGCGCCATTCATGCGGAATTTTTCACAGCCCGGTGGTGATGGAACGTGCCGCAGCGCGTGCGGTAAGAATGCAGCCAGGCAGGAACGTGCCTTCCAGTGAACGCTTGCCGCAGGCGCCGCCACCGCCGAAACCGGCGGCCTCGCCGACGCAATACAGGCCGGCAATTGCCTGACCATTGGCATCGAGGGCCCGGCTTTGCAGATTGGTGCGCAGCCCACCCAAACTCTTGCGTGTGATCAATTGCATGCGGATGGCGATATAGGGCCCAGCACCGGGCTTCTGCAGCGGGGCGGGTTTGCAAGTGCGCAGCCGGTCCGAGCCCCATTGACGGGCATGCATGATGCGGCGGATCTGGTCGTCGTTTTGCCCACGATTACCGTTGCTGAAATTGGCATCGAAGGCATCTGCGCTGGCCTGCAAGGTTTGCGGGTCGATGTCCTCGGTGCCGGTGAGTGCATTCATTTGAGCCGCAAGCCCGGACAGGCTTGCATCGGTCAAAAAATCCGGGCTGTCCTGCTGCATTTGGCGCAACAAGCGCGCGTTGCCAAACAATGTTTCCGAAAGCAGCGGCAACCACTTCTGATCACGGATATTCGGGTTGTGTTCGGCTCCTGAAATGGCAAATTCCTTCAGTGCGATACGACGATTGAGCAGATGCCACGTCCACGGACGTTCTTGTTGTGCCACTTGCTGACAGAGCCAATGGGTATCGAACCCCGTGACCAATGGCTGCGGGCCGATGCGTTCGCCACGATGATTGAGCCACAGTGCCGATTTGCATGGGATGGTGGATAAGCCGTGGCCGTCGAAATGCGGCTGCGGGTGCGCAATGCCGGCAGCATAGTTCCACATTTCACCGGCATGGGTGATCTGCGCCCCCAGACCGGCCGCCAGATGATGCAAGCTGCCATCGGAATACGGGTGCGCGCCATTGAGCATGGTCATCGGCTGCGGACGGTCGCGTGGCCAGTGTTTGCGGACCTCACTCAGGTTGCCATTGATACCGCCCATCGCAAGTACCACCGCATCGGCTTCAATTCCAAACTGCACGCGGTTGGCTTCATCGAATACCTGTGCACCGGTCACGCCACCACCGCCGTAGTTCAAGCCGATAGCGCGATGGCGATGCAGCAAGGTGAGCTTGGCACCGGTGTCCACGGCATGCAGTGCTGCAATCAAGCGCCGTACCAGCGTGGTCGAGCCACCCCACAGCAGGTGGTAACGCGGCACGCTATTGCCTTCGCCGTACAGGCCGCGTTCCACCCAATTCACCGCCGGAAGGAAGCTGATGCCGAATTGTTGCAGCCAGTCGTACACCTGCGGCCGCGACTGCTCGACATAGTGGCGCGCCCATTGAATTGGTAGCGGATCATTGAGATCCAGCTCGCCAAACCGCAGCCAGTCGCGCAGTGCGATCTCGGGGGTGTCGATGATGTGTTTGCGTGCCTGTAGCGGAGTGCCCACCAGGGCCATTCCTCCAAACGCCCACAGCGCAAGTCCGCCAAAGCGTTCGGGGGTGTCGCGATCGACCAGAATCACGTCACGACCGCCGCGCAGGCATTCCAGCGCAGTCACGATTCCAGCCAGCCCGCCGCCGATCACCAGCACATCCGATTGCAGTGTCGTCATGCCCCTCGCTCCTGGATCATTGCCTTCTGGAAGCTTGCCCCTTGTGCCTTTGCATCATGGCCCGGGTCATGCCGCAAGAATAGCGAATGCAGTAAAAATTTCCGATGGGCCACGCAATCAGCGCTGCAGGCCACCCAAAAACGCCACAAGTTCGACACGCTGATCAGCGATGAAAAGAGAGTTGCCGGCGTCCTCTGCCAAGTCCTGCGTTGGCAATATCGCCATTGCCAGCGGGCCGCGGCACGCCACGATTTTGCCTGACGGGTGCTGTTGTGAATCGCAGATGTCTTCGCCTGCAACCAGCGTGCGCGACGAATGCAGCAAGCCGGCAGTGCGTTTGGTTTGACCAAGAAAATGCGTGCGTGCAACGATTTCCTGGCCTGGGTAGCAGCCTTTTTTCACACTGAACGCGGCCAGCCGATCCAGTCCGAGCTGTTGCGGTGTCCAGTGTTCGGCTTGTGAAGCAGGTAGCCGAGGCAGGCCGTGATGGAGATCGAATGCGGCCCACTGAGCCATGCAGGCCGCATCTTCGGTTGCAGATGTTGCGCGGATGCAAAGCCGGCGAAACCCGCCTTGCGCCGACAGGTCCAACTCAACCGTTTCGCCTGCTGCTTCGCCAAGCAGGCCAATCTGGTTGGATTGCGCCTGCAACGGGACGGCGAAGCTGCCAATCACCTGCAGGTCATTGCGTGCAGTCAGGCTCACTTTGCTGCGAAAGACATAGCGGCGTAATTGCTCGGCCAGGTCCTCGGCGGGCACGTCGGGGAGCAGCAGCCACAGGGTTTCAGGGTTCAATCGAACCAGTGCGAACAGCGCAATCACGCGACCTTTGGCATTCAACCAGCCGTTCCATTGCCACTGGCCATCGCCCAGCAAAGCCACGTCATTCATGCATTGTGCTTGTGCAAATGCGATTGAATCGCGCCCGCAAAGTGCAAGTACGCTGTGATCGGACAGGTGGAATTCGTTCGCTGGTGCGGCTTTCGGCTTGTCGTGCATCGTCGGCGGGGCGTAAACTTGCGATATTGTGAATGCGTCGATCATAGGCCACTTAGCCCAAAACCCCGAGTCTGGAACGGTTTCGGTACCCGCAAAGGGGTCCGATGCTGCGCCGGTTCCGCCGCCGCCCGCCACCGTTGAGCACGGTGGACGCGAAGGCCCGGAACCCACGCGCTTCGGAGATTGGGAAAAGAATGGCCGCTGTATCGATTTCTGATTTCGTCCACGCGGCCTAGCCGCCTAACCGGAGAGCCCCCACATGGCGACCCGCGAGCGTCCGTTGTCACCCCATTTGCAGGTGTATCGCAAACAGGTACAAATGATGACTTCGATCACCCACCGCATCACCGGCGTCGCGCTGGCGGTGGGTGCCCTTGGTTTGGTTTGGGGTTTGCTGGCGCTGGCCGCAGGCCCGCAACGCTGGGCAGGCTTCACCGCCTGTGCAGGCTCGCCGTTGGGCTTGCTGGTGCTGTTTGGCTTCAGCTGGGCACTGGCTTACCACTTTCTCAATGGTATTCGCCATTTGGTGCAGGATGCCGGGAATGGATTTTCCATTCCCGATTTCATTCGCAGCAGCTGGATTTCCATCGGCGGCAGCATCGTGCTGGTGGTGTTGGCATGGGCTTTCGTGCTGATGCGTTGGGGGCAAGTATGAGCAGCAACAGCAATGATCTGCGCACGCCATTGAAGCGTGCACGCGGCTTGGGCTCGGGCAAAGACGGCACCGGGCATTTTATCTGGCAGCGAGTCACGGCAATCGCGGTGGCGTTGTCGGGTATTTGGCTGCTGGGCGTGCTGTTGTCGCTGCGTACCGCAAGTTATCCGTATATTCGTGATTTGGTGGTGGATCCCATCAATGCCACTGTGTTGATCGTGTTTTTGCTCGGCGCGTTCTGGCATGCGCGGTTGGGCTTGCAAGTGGTGATCGAAGACTATGTGCATACGCCGCTGACCGCCGGGATTGCCCATTTCGCCAATATTTTTGTCTGCGCACTGGCCTCGATTGCCGGCGTGCTTGCGGTGCTGCGCATCGCGCTTGGGAGCTGATTCGCAATGTCTGCCTACAAGATCCAAGAACACACATTCGACATGATCGTGGTCGGCGCCGGTGGTGCTGGCCTGCGTGCGACGTTTGGACTCGCCGCCAAGGGTCTGCAGACCGCCTGCATCACTAAGGTGTTTCCTACCCGTTCACATACGGTTGCAGCGCAGGGTGGCATCGCTGCCGCGCTGGCCAACATGGGCGAGGACGACTGGCGCTATCACTTCTATGACACCGTCAAGGGCGGTGACTGGCTGGGTGACCAAGACGCGATTGAATATATGTGCCGTGAAGCCATCCCGGCGGTGATCGAGCTGGAACATTACGGCGTACCGTTCTCGCGCACTGACGATGGCAAGATCTACCAGCGCCCGTTCGGCGGCATGACCACCAAATACGGCGAGGGCCCGTCGGCGCAGCGTACCTGTGCTGCCGCTGACCGTACCGGCCACGCCATGTTGCACACCCTCTATCAGCAAGCACTGGCGCACGATGCG
Organism: uncultured Thermomonas sp.; assembly: GCF_937872235.1. Lineage (NCBI taxonomy): Bacteria > Pseudomonadati > Pseudomonadota > Gammaproteobacteria > Lysobacterales > Lysobacteraceae > Thermomonas > uncultured Thermomonas sp. Next base: position 54,556 of record NZ_CALMPC010000081.1, on the reverse strand, counting down.
CGGTTCATGATCGAGTACTTTGCGCTTGACTTGATCATGGATGAAGACGGCGCTTGCCGTGGTGTGTTGGCCCTCGACATGGCCGAAGGCACCCTGCATCTATTCCGTGCGCAGGGTGTGGTGCTGGCCACCGGGGGGTATGGTCGCGCCTATTTCAGCGCCACCTCGGCACATACCTGCACCGGTGACGGTGGCGGCCTAGTGGCACGTGCCGGCTTGCCGTTGCAAGACATGGAATTTGTGCAGTTCCACCCCACCGGTATTTACGGTGCCGGCTGCCTGATCACCGAGGGCGTGCGTGGCGAAGGCGGTATTCTGCGCAACAGCAACGGCGAGCGGTTCATGGAACGCTATGCGCCGCATTACAAGGACTTGGCATCGCGCGACGTGGTATCACGTTCGATGACCATCGAAATTCGCGAAGGCCGTGGCGTGGGCGAGCACAAGGATCACATCCTGCTGGATCTGACCCATCTGGGCCCCGGCGTGATCGACGAGCGCCTGCCCGGGATTGCCGAAAGTGCCAAGATTTTTGCTGGCGTGGACGTGCACAAACAGCCGATTCCAGTAATCCCCACGGTGCACTACAACATGGGCGGTATCCCCACCAACTACCACGGCGAAGTGGTGCGCAAACTTGGCGACAACAACGATGCCGTGGTGCCGGGTTTGTACGCGATTGGTGAAGCCGCGTGCGTGTCGGTGCATGGCGGTAATCGTCTGGGCTCCAACTCGCTGTTGGACTTGGTGGTATTTGGCCGTGCAGTGGCCAACCGCTGTGCCGAGACCATCAAGCCGGGCGCGTCGCATAAGCCACTGGCAGGCGATGCCTGCGACAAGGCGCTGGGGCTGCTGGATAAACTGCGTCACGCCAATGGCGGCACGCCAACGGCGGTGATTCGCGACAATATGCAGCGCACCATGCAAAGCGATGCTGCCGTGTTCCGCACCAGCCAGACCTTGAAAGAAGGCTGCCAAAAAATGGCGCGGGTATTTGACTCATTCCAAGATGTGAAGGTGACCGACCGTTCCTTGGTGTGGAACTCGGACCTGATCGAAACCTACGAATTGAACAACTTGCTGATCAACGCGGTGGCGACCATCAATTCGGCCGAACAACGCAAGGAAAGCCGTGGCGCGCATGCGCACGAAGACTTTCCTGATCGCGATGATGCCAACTGGCAAAAGCACACCTTGGTCAGCGTGGACGAGAAGGGCGCTTGCAGTTTCGACTTCCGCCCGGTGCACATGTACACATTGACCAGCGATGTGGCGGTTGTGCCGCCCAAGCCGCGCGTTTACTGATCGGGAGCGTTTAAGACCATGGCTGAATTTACCCTCCCGAAGAACTCCAGGATCACCAAGGGCAAGCACTTTGCGGCGAAAGACGCAAAGAAAACCCGCACCTTCAAAATCTATCGTTGGAGCCCGGACGATGATCAAAACCCGCGTACCGACACCTACGAGGTGGATTTGGACAAGTGCGGGCCAATGGTGCTTGACGCGCTGATCAAGATCAAAAACGAAATTGACCCCAGCTTGACCTTCCGTCGCTCCTGTCGCGAAGGCATTTGCGGGTCGTGCGCGATGAATATCGACGGCACCAACACGCTGGCCTGCATCTGCGCTATCGAGAGCTGCAAGGGCAAGGGCGAAGTGCCGATCTATCCGCTGCCACATATGCCGGTGGTCAAGGATCTGGTGCCCGATCTGACGCATTTCTATGCGCAGCACGCCAGCATTCGTCCGTGGCTACGCACCCAAACCCCCGCACCGTCGGGTCGCGAGCGCTTGCAATCGCCTGCCGATCGCAAACAATTGGATGGTTTGTACGAATGCATCCTGTGCGCTTGCTGCAGCACATCGTGCCCCAGCTACTGGTGGAATGGCGACCGCTATCTGGGCCCGGCGATCCTGTTGCAAGCGTACCGCTGGATTGTGGACAGCCGCGATGAAGACACCGGGGCGCGCCTGGACGAGCTGGAAGACCCGTTCAAACTGTACCGCTGTCATACCATCATGAATTGCGCCCGTACCTGCCCGAAGGGCTTGAACCCGGCCAAAGCCATCGCTGAGATCAAGAAGCTGATGGTGGCGCGCAAGGTGTGATGGACGACGACATCGAGCTGAAAAAACTGCGCTGGCGTTGCCGGCGCGGGATGCGTGAGCTTGATCAGCTGCTGGACAGGTGGTTGGAACGGCAATGGCGGCAAAGTCCGACCGCCGAGCGCGCCGTTTTCCTGCGGCTTTTGGACATCGAAGACGACACACTCTGGCGCTGGTTCTTGGGGCATGAGGTGTCCTCGGATGTCGAAATCGCAGCGCTTGTCGAGAAGATCCGTAATGTTCCAGTGTGATTGGCGGCCCTCCCGGTTGCTGGCCGGGGCCCTGCTGGGGCTTGTGCTGTTGGCGCCGATGGCGGTGCTGGCCAGTGATCTATCGGGCTGGCAGGCGTGGCCGCTGGCACTGTTTGCGGGGGGGTGCGGCTTGCTGGATGCCAGGCGCTATTGGCAGCGGCGCATTCGCCATGTGTCCATTTCTGGCGGCAACGCGCCGGCTGTTTGCGATGATGAGCCACTGCTGGACCTGCAACTTCATGTGCGTGGCCCGCTGGTGTTCTTGCACTGGCGGAATCGTGCTGGCTGCACACAGCGGCTGGTTTGGGCCCCGGACACGCTGTCCGACTCGCAACGACGTGAACTGCGGCTGGCCATCCAGCAACGTGCGGCTGCCACGATGCCGGCATCGATGGCAGGATAGCGCGTCGCATTCAAGGCTGAGTAATGTTTAAACCCGTTCCCGTCGCCATCGGCCTGCGCTATCTGCGTGCCAAACGCCGCAATGGTTTCATCTCGTTTATTTCATTGGCGTCGATCCTTGGCATCGCACTAGGGGTCACTGCCTTGATCACCACACTCGCGGTGATGAGCGGGTTTCAGAAAGAAATCCGTGATCGCATGTTGGGCATGGCGGCACACGCCACCGTCAGTGGCTACGGTGAGCCGCTGCAGGACTGGCAGCACGCGGTGCAAGTGGCGATGCGTGATCCGCGCGTGGCCGGGGCCGCGCCCTATATTGAAAAAGAAGCACTGATTTCTGCCGCCAACAACCAGCCGGCAATGCTGCGGGCGGTGATTCCGGCGGAAGAGGGCAAGGTCTCGGTACTGCCGCAGAAAATGGTGCAAGGCAAATTGACCCAACTCACGCCTGGGAGCTTCAACATCGTGCTGGGCCGGGAACTGGCGCTGTGGTTGGGAGTCGGCGTGGGCGATGATGTCATCGTCACGCTCGCCGATTTTCGCAGTACCCCGGTGGGCGGCGTACAGACCATGAAGCGCTTCAAAGTCAGCGGCATTTTCGAGGCCGGTTACAACGAGTTCGACAAAGGCTTGGCGGTGGTCAATCTGACCGATTTGCAGCGCGTGTTGCGAATGGGCGAGGGTGTAACCGGGGTACGCTTGCGGCTGCACGACATGGATCAAGCGTTCGCGGTGGCTCGTGCTTTGGCGCTGAATCTCAAGGGCCCGTACCGCGTCAGCGATTGGAGCGAAGAAAACGCCAATCTTTTTCGCGCATTGAAAATGGAAAAAACGGTGATGGCGATCTTGCTGTCGCTGATTATCGCGATGGGCGCGTTCAATCTGGTGTCCTCGCAAGTGATGTTGGTGACCGATAAGCAGGCCGACATTGCCATTCTGCGCACCTTGGGGCTGACCCCCGCGCAGGTGATGCGGGTGTTTATGGTGCAGGGCAGCCTGATTGGCGTGATTGGTACCGTGGTGGGGGTGATTGGGGGCATTGTGTTGACCCTCAACCTGGGGGCCATTTTGAAAGGCATCGAACATATCTTTGGCATTCAGTTGCTGCCCGAGGATGTGTACTACATCACCGGCCTGCCGATTGATCTGCAATCGGGTGATGTGGTGACGATTGCTTGCGTAGCCTTGGCGATGGCGTTCTTGGCCACCTTGTATCCAGCGTGGCGCGCCGCACGCACCGCACCCGCGGAGGCGCTGCGTTATGAGTGAGCCACAGAGCAATGACGTAATTCGTGCCGAAGGGCTGGGCAAGACCTACATCGAAGGCAAGCTGCATACGCCGGTGTTTGATGGTTTGGAGTTTGCCGTGCAAGCCGGTGAGACCGTGGCGATTTTGGGTGCATCCGGTGCCGGCAAAAGCACGTTGCTCCACTTGTTGGGCGGCTTGGATGTACCCACGACGGGCGAGGTTTTTGTCGCCGGCCAGCAAATGAGCGCACTCTCGAATGCCGCGCGCGGTCGTTTGCGAAATTCAGCGCTGGGTTTTATCTATCAGTTCCACCATCTGCTGCCGGAATTCACTGCACTCGAGAACGTGATGATGCCGGTGCTGTTGGCGGGACTGCCCACGCAGGAAGCCACCACGCGGGCGCAAACACTGCTGGAGTCGGTGGGCTTGGGGCATCGGCTTGCGCACAAACCCGGTGAGCTGTCGGGCGGTGAGCGCCAACGTGCAGCAGTGGCGCGGGCCTTGGTCAACACGCCTGCCTGCGTACTGGGCGATGAGCCGACCGGCAATCTGGATGAAAAGACTGCCGCAACCGTATTTGCGCAGATGCTGGAACTCAACCGCGTCCAAGCTACCAGTCTTGTCCTGGTGACCCATGATCGCCGCTTGGCACGCAAGCTGGATCGCGTGTTGGAGCTGCGCGAGGGGCGTTTGCACGTATTGGCGGCCAGCGAGGTCTGACGGGGAAAATCCTGACCTTACGGTGTTCCTTGCACCGACGGACAGCAGCAGGTGGGTGTTGGATGCTATCCGCATGGCCGCCCACTTCTCGCTTGCATGGTTTCATCAACGCGCATCGGGTGTGCACGTTGCGCATGCGGGCGCTGCATTATTTGGGTCACTTTGTGCCGCGAGCTTGCTGGCAGGCGTCAGCCTGTGTCTGCTGCTGCCGGGGTTGCCACCGAGAGGCGTGCTGTGGTGTTGCGTGCTGGTGGGTGGGGGGTTGGCATGGCGCGCTAATGCCGGCCCCTTGCGCGGTGGGCGCGTGCTCGGGGTGCTGCTGCTGGGGATGGCATTGGCCGGTTTGCAGGCCGCGCATGCGCTGCAGGCACAGCTACCTGTGGCTTTGCAGGGCCAGTCGCTGATCTTGCGTGGGCAGATTGTCGAGCTGCCGGTGCACGAGGTTCGACGCACCAGTTTTGAATTCGTGGTGGATACGGATATCAGCCAACCTGCATCACTGCGTGGCCAGCGGTTGCGGCTGGCGTGGTATGACGATGATCCACGGCCGCGTGCGCGCTTGCAGGCTGGCAGCCGTTGGGAATTCCCGCTCAAGCTGCGTGCGCCACGTGGCTTGCGCAACCCCGGCGGCAGTGACGCGGAAAAGTATGCACTGGCGGCGCGCATCAGCGCCACCGGCTTTGTGCAGAAGCCACTGCGCGCACGTCGTTTGGCGGGGCCGTCTGGTATTGATGCGTGGCGTGAGGCGATGAGTGCGCGCATCGCCAGCACAACACCGGTCGCGTCGTCGCGCTTTGTGCAGGCATTGGCGCTGGGCGATACCCGCGCATTGGACGATACCGATTGGGCGCGCCTGCGCGCTGCCGGCTTGACCCATTTAATCGCGATTTCCGGGTTTCATGTGGGGCTGGTGGCCGGGTTTTGCGCCTTGCTGGCTGGGGGGCTGTGGTGGCTGTTGCCTGCGCTGTGCCGCTGGCTACCACGTCCGTTTGCTGCGGGTGGCGGCGCAGTGCTGGGCGCGTTTGGCTACGCGCTGCTGACCGGAATGGCGGTGCCCACCATGCGCACGGTGGTGATGATCGCGGTATTGGTGCTGGCGCGCTGCTTGCGTCGCCGCCAGCGCATCGCCGATACATTGGGGTTGGGCTGCATCGTATTGCTGTTGCTGGATCCGTTGGCCGTGCTGGGCGCTGGGTTTTGGCTCAGTTTTGCTGGCGTAGCGTGGTTGCTGTGGTGCTTGCCGGGGGATGCGGGGGAGGGAGGAGGCAAGGGCATCATGCCGATCCTGCGCGGTTTTTTCGCCGCACAAGCGGTGGCCAGTTTGGGCTTGCTGCCGCTGACCGTGGTGCTGTTCGGGCAGGCCTCGTTTGCCGGGCCTTTGGCCAACCTAGCGGCGGTGCCGTGGTGGAGTTTGGTGGTGGTGCCCCTGAGTTTGCTGGGCGTGTTGGCCGAAACCCTGCATGCCGGGGCTGGGCCGTGGTGCTGGCAGGCAGCGGCGTGGTGTTTTGACCTGCTTTGGCCAGTGTTGACGCGGATTGCCGACAGTCCCTTGGCCATGCTGTGGTTGCCCGAAGCACGCTGGTTTGCGCTGCCGCTGGCGCTGTTGTCGGCATTCTGGTTGCTGCTGCCACGCGGATTGCCGGGCAAGCCGCTGGTCTTGTTGCTCTGGCTGCCGTTGCTGTTGCCAGCGCGAGAATTGCCGGCGGTCGGGGCGGTTGAGCTGACCGTGATTGATGTGGGGCAGGGCTTGTCGGTGCTGGTGCGCACCGCACATCACAGCCTGCTGTATGACATGGGGCCCGCGGTGGCTGATGGGTATGACGCCGGCGAGCGTGCGGTAATCCCCGCCTTGCATGGGCTGGGCGTAAGGCACCTGGATCTGGCAATGGTCAGTCATGGCGACAATGACCATGCCGGCGGTTTGCAGGCGGTGGCCAGCGTCTTTCCGATACCCCAAGTGTGGGTGCCAGCGGGCAGCCCCACCCATGGCACGGCACGCTGCGTGGCCGGGCAGCAGTGGCAATGGGATGGCGTGCGATTTCGTGTGCTGCACCCGGCCGAGGGCATGCCCTATCTCGATAACGAATCCAGTTGCGTGCTGCGCATCGAAACCGCCACCGACAGCGCCTTGTTGGCCGGCGATATCGGCCAATACGTCGAGCGCAAACTGTTGGCCGAACAACCCGCCAGCCTGCGCAATGCCGTGGTGATCGTGCCCCATCACGGCAGCGCGGGGTCGTCTGATCCAGGCTTTGTCAGCGCTACCGGGGCGCGGTTGGCGCTGGTGTCTTCGGGCGCGGACAACCGTTTCAGGCACCCGCGTGAGGCGGTGGTGCGGCGCTGGTGCGCGGCCGGTGCGGAGGTACTGGATACCTCGCGCTCGGGCGCATTGCAGGTGTGGATTGGCCGGCAGGGCCTGCAATTGCGCGAACGCCGCAGCGACCAGCCACGTTTGTGGGATGCGGTACAACGGCGCGGGCAAGCGGCTGGGCTATGCTACGCGCCTGAGATTTTGCGGCCATGATGGCCGAAGGATTGCTAAATGCTGGAACTGATCAAAGCGGGCGGCTGGCCCATGATCCCGCTATTACTGCTCACCGTAGTGGCATTGGCAATCGTGGTCGAGCGTTTTTGGAGCCTGCGGCGCGAGCGCATCCTGCCGCCAGGACTGGGTGAAGAGGTTCGTATCTGGGTGGCCAAAGGCAAGCCGCTGGAACAGGCGCATATCGACTCTTTGCGCTCCAATTCGCCACTTGGGGCCTTGCTGGCAGCACAGCTGGACGTGCGCCAGCGTGGTCGTGAGGTGATGCGTGAACGGGTCGAGGATGTGGGCCGGCATCTCGTGCATCGCATGGAGCGGTTTCTCAACTCGCTGGGTACCATTGCCGCAGCTGGCCCCTTGCTGGGCTTGTTCGGTACTGTGGTAGGTATGATTCAAATGTTTTTGGGCATCCTTGATCACGGCATCGGCGATGCCAATCAATTGGCCGGCGGCATCGGCAAAGCCCTGGTGTGCACAGCCACTGGCATGATCGTGGCGATCCCGGCACTCGCGTTCCATCGTTACTTCCGTGGCCGGATTGCCAGTTACATCGTGGAGATGGAGCACGAGGCAATGCGGCTGGGGGATGTGCTGGAAGGCAGTGCAAGCACGGCAACTGCTTCGGGTAATGCCCGCAAGAAGCAGTAAGGGCAGGCCGCATGCGCATCCGCGATTACCGCGACGACGACACGCCCGAGATCAACTTGGTGCCGCTGATTGATGTGTTGTTGTGCCTGCTGATCTTCTTTGTGGTCACCACCACCTTCGATGCGCGCTCAGTGTTGAAACTGGAACTGCCGCGTGCCGATGGTCAACCCGCGCAGGCACAAGGGCAGCCGCTGTCGATCCTGATCAATGCACAGGGGCGCTACTTCGTGGGGGATCGCGAAGTATTGCGTACCGATGTGGAGTCTCTGAAAGTGGCGTTGCGTGCAGTGGCAGGAGAAGATCGTGGCCGCACCGTGCTGATTCGTGCCGACGCGCGTACGCCGTGGCAGGCTGTGGTCACCACTTACGAAGCCTTGGGCCAATTGGGGTTCCACAAAATCGCCAATGCCACTGCGCCGGCACCGATGACGCAAGGGGCCGCCCCATGACCGACGGCAATACGCCGTGGGCGATCTATCGCAGGTTGATGGGGTTCACGCGGCCCTATCGTGGCGTGCTGCTGGTGGCGATGGTGGGGATGTTACTGGAGGGCGCGGCGGCCGGCGCGTTCGGGTTATTGACCAAACCCATGGTTGACGAGACCTTCGTCGCCCGGAATCAGGAATTCAGCTTGTTGATGCCGCTGGCCATCGTTGGCATCTTCGTGGTGCGCGGTGTGGCGGGGTATCTCAGCGACCTGTTCATGGCCAAGGCCGGGCGCGGCATTGCGCGCGATATGCGGGTGGGCGCAATGGCCAAGTATCTGCGTTTGCCGGGTCTGCGGTTTGATTCCGAACCGGTGCCCTCGATGCTGGTGCGCCTGGGCTCGGATAGCGACCAAGTGGCGCAGGCGGCGATTGATTCGGCCAAGGTCATGCTGCAACAATCCTTGCAGGTGATTTCGATGCTGGCGGTGATGCTGTACGCCAGTTGGCGGGTCACGTTCGTGGTGTTGTTACTCGCACCGGCGATTGCATGGTTGATGGATAAGGTGGGCAAGCGCTATCGGCGCTTCGGCCATCGCGTACAGGAAAGTGCCACCGAGTTAATGCTGGCCGCCGATCAAGCCTTGTCGAACCAACAGGAAGTCAAGGTGTATGGCGCACAGGCCGTCGAAATGCAGCGCTATTCCAGTTTGGCCAATGAATATCTGCGGCTGAATCTGAAAGTGGAAGCCACCCGCAGTATTTCGTCGGCGGTGGTGCAATTGACCGGTGCAGTCGGGTTGGCCTTGATGTTGTTCTTTGCCGGTCGTGAGGCGATGGAAGGGCGACTGACTGCGGGCGGCTTTGTGCAGTTGATGCTGGCGATGATGGCGATTATCCCTGCGCTGAAACAGCTGACCAATGTGCAGGGTATGCTTCAGCGCGGCATTGTTTCGGCCGATCGCCTGTTTGCAGTGCTGGATGCCGAAGACGAACCCGATAGTGGCCAGCGCCCATTGCAACGCACGCAGGGTGTGCTGGAGTTTCGCGCAGTGCAGGCGCGTTACCCTGGGCAGACCCAGGCGGCGTTATCCGGGATCAGCTTCATTGCGCGCCCCGGCACCGTTACCGCGATCGTGGGACGCTCTGGCAGCGGTAAATCGACACTGGTCAAACTGATTCCGCGTTTTTACGAACCTGAAAGCGGACAGATTTTGCTGGATGGTCACGCCCTCAACGACTACCCATTGGCTGCCCTGCGCCGACAAGTGGCGATGGTGGGGCAACAAGTCATGTTGTTTGATGGCAGCGTGGTGCGGAATGTGGCGTATGGCGAACTGCAACAAGCTGATGCCGATGCGGTGGCGCGAGCGTTGCGGGCGGCCAATGCGATGGAGTTTGTGAACCAGTTGCCGGAAGGTGTGGACACCCATATCGGCGCCAAGGGCGGTAAGTTGTCGGGCGGCCAACGCCAGCGCCTGGCAATTGCGCGGGCGATGTTGAAAGATGCACCGATCCTGATTCTGGATGAGGCCACCGCTGCACTCGATAATGAGTCCGAGCGCTTGGTGCAGGAGGCTTTGGCTACGTTGATTCCAGACCGCACCACCTTGGTCATCGCCCATCGTCTGTCCACCGTTGAGCATGCCGATCAAGTGCTGGTGCTGGATGAAGGCCGGTTGGTCGAGCAAGGCACGCATGTTGAGCTGCTGGCGCGAGGCGGTTTGTATGCGCATCTGCATGCCATGCAATTTAGGGAAGCCGGCACTTGAGCGTTGCGTGGCTGCCGCAGACGCCTGCTTGGTGGTTCGATGGGAGTACGCCACCGTGGTGGGCACGCATTGCATCGACAGGGTATGCGGGGCTAATCGCCCTGCGCCGCAGCGCCTATCGGCGTGGATTGCTGCGTCAATATCACCCCGGTGTGCCAGTCATTGTGGTGGGCAATATCGTTGCCGGCGGTAGCGGGAAAACACCACTGGTGTTGGCTGTGATTGAGCGATTGCGTGCGGCGGGTTACACGCCCGGCGTGGCCAGTCGTGGCTACGGGCGCAACGATGCACGCACACCGCGCTGGGTGGAGGTGGGCATGGATGCTGCGTTATGTGGCGATGAGCCATTGCTGATCGCCGGCATCAGTGGCGCGAAAGTTCGCGTTGATCGTGATCGCGTGGCCGCGGCTCAAGCCTTGCGCGAGGTGGGTTGCGATGTGGTGGTTTGCGATGATGGTTTGCAGCACTACCGGTTGGCACGCGACATCGAAATTGAAGTGCAAGACCAACGCCGCCACTACGGCAATGGCCGCCTGCTGCCGGCCGGGCCGTTGCGCGAACCCATCGAACGTGCCGCCGATTGTGAATTTCGCGTGTTGAATTTTGGTGCAGTCCCACACCCGGTGGCTTGCGAGACCACGGAATGGCCAATGCGGTTGAAGATCGGCGTGGTAAGGCCATTGCACACTGGGGCGCGGCTATCCTTGGAGGCCTTTCGTGACCAGCGCGTGCACGCTGTGGCCGGAATCGGTGAGCCCGAGCGCTTTTTCTCGATGTTGCGCGAAGCCGGCATTGGTGTAGTGCCACACGCGTTTCCAGACCATCATGCCTATACGCCGGAAGACTTCAGTTTTGGCAGCCAACTGCACATCTTGATGACCGAAAAAGACGCAGTGAAGTGCGCCAGTTTTGCCCTGCCGTCCGCATGGGTCGTGCCGATTTCCGCACAGTTGCCGGAGTCGTTCTGGAGCGCGTTGCTGAGTCGTTTGCCGCATCGTTGACAACCAGGCACATAACGCAAGTCACCCGGTATTTCCAGGTGGCCTGGTATGTTCCCGAGAAAATGCGCGACGGGCATTTCGTCATTTGCAATGGAACGAAGTCCTGCACGCGCCTCTCGGTGGACAGGGCGGGGTTGCGCAAAGATCGGCTGCCTGTGCCAGAACCTGTCAATCGAGCGCACTATCTGGATAGCGCGGCCTTCTCAATCCACCGGCGTTCCGAACAAACGGTCGCCGGCATCACCCAGCCCTGGGTGGATGTAGGCGTTTTCGTCCAGGCGCTCGTCGATCGCCGCGACATACACCTCAATCTCGGGATGCGCGGCCTCCAATGCGCGCAAGCCTTCCGGTGCGGCGACCAAAAAGATGCATTTGATGCGCCGGCAACCGGCGTTTTTCAGGAGTTGAATTGCAGCAATCGCGCTGCCGCCGGTGGCCAGCATCGGGTCGATCAACAGGGCTGTGCGCTGTTCCATGCGGTCAGCCAGTCGCTGGTAATAGCCTTCCGGTTGATGCGTGGCTTCGTTGCGGCGCAGGCCGACCACGCTCACCGGCGCGGCTGGCAGCAGGGCTTGCACACCGGGCAGAAAACCTAGCCCAGCACGCAAAATAGGGACGAGGGTCAGGTCTTCGCCGCGCACATGATCCACCTGCAATGGCCCGGCCCAAGTGTCCACGCGGATGGCTTGGGTGGGCAGGTCACGGGTGGCTTCGAACGCCAGCAAGGCGGCGATTTCACCGGCGAACTGCCGGAAATGCACAGGATCGGTGCTGATGTCGCGCAGCTTGCCAAGTTTGTGACGCACCAGCGGGTGGTCGACTTCGACAATTTTCATGCGGCGGCTCTCCAAACGGTCAGTCTCCAAACGGAAACCGGATGAAAACGGGGCGACCACTGGCCGCCCCGTATTGATGCGTCAATTGCAAGGCAGCGTCAAGCAGCTGCGCGAGGGCCTTCCAGAATGGCGCGTTTGACCATTGCCACGATCAGCTTGAGTTCGGCTTCGCTGATTGCAAATTGCGGGGTGAAGCGCAGCGAGTTTTCGCCGCCGTGGATCACCCCGATGCCGTGCTCGCGCATCCATTCCTCGGTGGACCCTGCGCCATAGCCCTTGAACTGCTTGGTCAGCTCGCAGGAGAACAACAGGCCGGTGCCTTGCACCTTGGTGATCGGGCCATTCAATTCGGCTTTCAGTGCTTCCAGCAGTTCCAGTGCTTGCTTGCCGCGCTGCTGGATATTGCTGCGCAGCTCGGCGGTCAGTGAACCCAGCACGCTGCAGGCCACGTCCAATGCACGCGGATTGGCGGTCATGGTGTTGCCATACAGGCCGCGCTTGTAAAGCTCAGCGGTGGCGGCGGTGACGGCCAGCACCGACAGCGGATATTGGCCAGCGTTGAGCGCCTTGGAATAGGTTTCCATGTCCGGCACTTGGGCGTGTTCGAAGCCGGGGTAATCGACAATCGACAGATATCCGGTGGCGCGCAGTCCGGCCTGAATGGAGTCCACCAGCAGCAGGCTGCCATGCGCGGCAGTGAGCTCGCGGGCAAGGTTGTAAAACGCCACCGGCACGCTGCGACCGGGGTCGCCTTCGCCCATCACCGGTTCCAGGAACATCGCCTCGATAAACCAGCCGTTGACGTCGGCTTCGGCAAACACTTTGCGCAGGGCATTGGTGTCGTACGGTGCTACCGTAAGTACCGAGTCTTCGCCGCGGTAGCTGGCCAGATATTGCGAATACGTTTTGCGGCTGGAGTCGGAATACAGCGCCGGGCGTTCGGTGCGGCCGTGGAACGCGCCTTTCACCACCAAGCGTTTGATGGTCTTGCCGGCATGGCGTGCGCCCGGGTCGGTCATGCTCTTGGCATTGGCATCGACAATGCGCGAGGCCAGCGACACCGATTCGGAACCGGAGTTCAAGCACATGAAGGCGGTGTACGGGCAGCCGCCACGGGTCTGGCCGATTTCCTTGCGCATGGCATTGGCAAACCGCAGCTGCGAGACATGCGGGGTCATGATGTTGGCCATCGTCTGCGGCTTGGTCATCGCGTCGATCACCACCTGCGGCGTGTGGCCCAGACCCAGCATGCCGTAGCCACCGGTGTCGTACAGCACCGCGCCTTTCAAGGTGACGATCCACGGCCCGCGTGCAGCCAGCGCGACATACGGGTTGGCAGCATCGGCGGCATAAAAATTGATGAAGCCGGCCTGCACTTGCTGCGCCTGCGCGTTCTCGTCCAGATCCAGCAGTGCGGGGAATTCGGCGCGAATACTGGCGTACTCTGCGGCGGCGGCCACTGCGGCTTCGGTTAGCTGTGGGTCACGGCCGGCGAAGTCGAGCAAGGTGGCATCGTCCAAGCCGGTGGTGCGGGCGTGGCCGTGCGTGCGCAGGGGGGCGAGGGTGTCGAGCAGGCTCATTGGGGTCTCCATCGGGGCGCAATGGTCGGAAACAGCAGCGCCAAAGCTCACATTATGGGAGGTTCCATGTCATTCGGTAGGGTGAAATCGACTTGAATGACGGGCATTTTGGGCAAAATGCCGGTATGATTTTGCGATATGAGAATATCCGCTGCCGACGAACAATTATTGTCCCTGCTGCGTGAGGATGCCCGTGCCGCCACCGCCGATATTGCCCGGCGTTTGGGGCTGTCGCGCACCACGGTGCAAAACCGGATTGCCAGATTGGAGCAGTCTGGCGTCATTCGTGGCTATACGGTGCGCATCGACGATGAATTGGAGCGCAGCCGCATTCGCGCCCACATCATGATCACCCTGCGCCCCAAGCAAATGATGGCGGTGGTGAAAGCGTTGCAAGCCATGCACGAGGTGCGGGTGCTGTATTCGGTCAGTGGCGGGCATGACCTGATCGCGCTGGCCGTGACCTCCAGCGTGGGCGAAATGGACGTGTTGACCGACCGCATCGGCGCGATCGACGGGGTGGAGCGCACCAACAGCTCGATCATCTTGTCCACCAAGTTCGAACGCTGAAGCAGGCATTGGCGCAGACTACAATAAGCGGTTCCCTTGCCGCTGCGAATTGCCTTGAAGAAGTCCGATTTCCATTTTGACTTGCCGCCCGAACTGATCGCGCAGGTGCCCTTGCCGGAGCGCTCGGCCAGTCGCTTGTTGCTGGTGCCGGCGGATGGCGGCGCGTTTGCCGACAAGCAGGTGCGTGATTTGCCCCTGTTGTTGCGCGCGGGCGACTTGCTGGTTTTCAACGACACCCGGGTGATTCCGGCGCGTTTGTTTGGCAACAAGGCCAGCGGTGGACGTGTCGAATTCCTGATCGAGCGGCTGTTGCCTGACAATGAAGCGCGTGCGCAGTTGGGGGTCAGCAAACCGCCGCGGATCGGCAGCAAAATTGCACTCGATGCCGGCGGTGAGGCGGAGGTGCTGGAGCGCGATGAGGCCGGTTTCTGGCGTCTGCGTTTCCACGTTGGGCAGGCGCTGGAGAATTGGCTGCAACACGCCGGGCGGATGCCGCTGCCGCCGTATATCCAGCGCGAACCCGGTGCGGATGATGCCGAGCGCTACCAAACCGTGTTTGCTCGCGAGATTGGTGCGGTGGCTGCCCCCACCGCGGGCCTGCATTTTGATGATGCCTTGCTGACCGCTCTGCGCGAACGTGGCGTGCAGTTTGGGCATGTGACGCTGCATGTCGGCGCGGGGACGTTCCAGCCGATGCGGGTGGACGATCTTCATCAGCACAAGATGCACAGTGAGTGGATCAATGTGGGTGCCGAGCTGGTGCAGCAAGTACGCCACACCCGTGCTGCCGGTGGGCGGGTGATCGCGGTGGGCACCACGGTGCTGCGGGCATTGGAAAGTGCGTTGGTGGATGGCGTGCTGCAGCCGTTTGCCGGGGATACCAGCATTTTCATTTTTCCCGGCTACAGGATCCGCAGCGTGGATGCGTTGATGACCAATTTCCATCTTCCCGAATCCACCCTGCTGATGTTGGTGTCGGCGTTCGCGGGCAAGGACCGGATATTGGCCGCCTACGCGCATGCGGTGCGCGAGCGCTATCGTTTTTTCAGCTATGGCGATGCGATGTTGCTGTGGCCGCAGGAGGCTTCCGCATGAGCCGTATGTCCTTCGAACTTCTGAAAACCGATGGCGCCGCCCGTCGCGGCCGCATCACTTTCCCGCGTGGCGTGATCGAAACTCCGGCGTTCATGCCGGTGGGAACCTATGGTTCGGTCAAAGGCGTGTTGCCGCCGCAGGTCGAAGACTTGGGCGCGCAGATCATTCTGGGCAACACCTTCCATTTGTTCTTGCGCCCCGGCTTGGATGTGATTGAAGCGCACGGCGGGCTGCACGGGTTTGCACGCTGGAACAAGCCCATCCTCACCGATTCCGGCGGCTTCCAGGTGTTCTCGCTGGCGCATCGGCGCAAGATCACCGAGGCCGGCGTCACCTTCGCCGCGCCCACCGACGGCCGCAAGGTGTTCCTCGGGCCCGAGGAGTCCATGCACATCCAGAAGGTGCTGGGCAGCGACATCGTGATGATTTTCGATGAGTGCCCGCCGGTAAACGACAAGGATGGCCAGCCGGTACATCGGCGGGTGATCGAAAAATCAATGCAGCTGTCGCTGCGCTGGGCTGCGCGCAGCAAGCGGGCCCACGAAGGCAATGACGCCGCGCTGTTCGGCATCGTGCAAGGTGGCGTGCATCACGACCTGCGCACGCAGTCTGCGGAGGGTTTGAAGGACATCGGCTTTGACGGTTACGCCATTGGCGGGCTGGCGGTGGGCGAGAGCGAAGCCGAACGCAATGCCATGCTGGAGCACACCGCGCCGCAATTGCCGCAAGACCGGCCACGCTATCTGATGGGCGTGGGCCGGCCCGAGGACTTGGTGGAAGCGGTGGCGCGCGGGGTGGATATGTTTGACTGCGTGATGCCCACCCGCAACGCCCGCAACGGACATTTCTTTACCTCCACGGGTGTGATCCGGGTGCGCAATGCGCAGTACGAGCACGATCTGCGCCCGATTGAGGAAGGTTGTGATTGCGTGGCCTGCACCGGTGGTTATTCGCGCAGCTACCTGCGCCACCTGGACCGCTGCAACGAAATGCTGGCGCCGATGCTGGGCACCTTGCACAACCTGCGCTACTACCAGCGCCTGATGGCGCAGATGCGTGACGCCATTGCTAACGGAACTTTTACGCAGTTCCGCGAGTCTTTTTACGCAGCGCGCCGTACCTGAACCCCGCACTTTCCCTGCTTGCAGGGAGTGGCAGGGCGGGACATGGCATAATCCCCGGCTGGCCTCAGGCCCGCCTCTTTGTTTGACTGACTCGGATACGTAATGAACCCGCTTGATTTCCTGATTCCCGTTGCCCATGCCCAAACCGCTGCACCTGCTGCTGCGCCGGGTGGCATGCTGTCCACCCTGTTGTTCCCGGTCATTCTGATCGCGATCATGTATTTTTTGATGATCCGTCCGCAGATGAAGCGGCAGAAAGAACACCGGGCGATGTTGGACAAGCTGGCCAAAGGCGATGAAGTCATCACCAGCGGTGGCGTTGCCGGTACCGTGGTGGGCATTGGTGAAAATTTCATCAGTGTGGAAGTGGCCAGCGGCGTGCAGTTGAAGCTGCAACGCGGTGCCATCACCAGCGTGCTGCCCAAGGGCACGTTGAAGTCGGCCTGATTCAATCTCCATCCGATTCACCAAGACCTGACGCCCTAGTGGCGTCTAGCAGGATCCTGCAATGCTTGAATTCCCGCGCTGGAAATATGTCCTCATCTTCCTGATTTTGGCGGTCAGCGTGTTGTATGCGCTGCCCAATAAATACCAGAAGGACCCCTCCATCCAGATTACCGCCAACCGTGGCGCGCAGCTTGACGCCGCATTGACGTCCAAGGTGGTGGCGATGCTGGATAGTGCCCACCTCAAACCCAAGGCCATCGCCAAAGAGGGCGACAACTTGGTGGTGCGAATGGCGTCGCTGGATGATCAGACCCGCGCCAATGATTTGATCCGCGAACAAGTGGGTGAAAACTACACGGTGGCGCTGAATCTGGCCTCCACCGTGCCGACATGGCTGACCAAACTGGGCGGCAAGCCCATGGTGCTGGGCTTGGACTTGGTGGGCGGCGTGCACTTTGCGATGCAGGTAGACAAGAAGGCGGCCGTCGACAAGCGCTTTGACGCATTTGCCGATGACATCCGTACCAGCTTGCGCGATGCGCGGGTGGCTTATCGCTCGGTGGAGCGTAATGGCAGCAGCACGCTGCGCGTGGTGCTCAATAGCCCGGGTGATATCGACAAAGCCCACGCGGCCCTCGCCAAGGCGCAGTCCACACTGACCTTTACTGATGATGCCGCGGGTATTTTGGCCACCGTGCCGCAGGCGGAAATGCAGCAAATCGCTT
This sequence comes from uncultured Thermomonas sp., assembly GCF_937872235.1. Taxonomy (NCBI): domain Bacteria; kingdom Pseudomonadati; phylum Pseudomonadota; class Gammaproteobacteria; order Lysobacterales; family Lysobacteraceae; genus Thermomonas; species uncultured Thermomonas sp. The sequence goes on along the minus strand of NZ_CALMPC010000081.1, from coordinate 37,063 downwards.
CCAGCGCGATCGAGCAAAACCTGACCACCTTGCGCAATCGCGTCAACGAACTCGGTGTGGCTGAACCCATTATCCAGCGTCAGGGCGAAGATCGCATCGTGGTCGAATTGCCCGGCGTGCAGGACACCGCCGAAGCCAAACGCATGATTGGTGCCACCGCCACCTTGGAATATCGCGCGGTGGTGGATGGCAATGCAGGGGAGGCCGAGCAAAGTGGCCGCATCCCGCCGGAAGCCAAGCTTTATCATGACCGCGCTGGTCGCCCGGTGCTGCTGAACAAGCGCGTCATCGCCACCGGTGACCAAATGGTGACCGCCAGCGCCAGCACCGATCAGAACGGCATGCCTGCGGTGAGCGTGACCTTGAACGGCGTGGGTGGGCAGCGCATGTTCGACTTCACCAGCGGCAATGTGGGCAAGCCGATGGCGGTGGTGTACACCGAGCGCATTCCGCAAGTGACGATGGTCGATGGCAAGGAAGTGCGCAGCTTCAAGGTCAAGGAAGAAGTGATTTCGGTGGCCAACATCAGTGGCGTGTTTGGCAAGCAATTCCAGACCACCGGATTGGAACGCACCGAGGCCGATAACCTGTCCAAGCTGTTGCGTGCCGGTTCGCTGGCCGCGCCGATGGACTTTGTCGAGGAGTACGTGATTGGCCCCAGCCTGGGTGCCGAAAACGTGGCACGCGGGATCAAGGCGGTGGTGTTCTCATTCCTGTTCACGCTGGTGTTCTTCGGCATTTACTACCGCATGTTTGGTTTGATCACATCGGTGGCGTTGTTGTTCAACCTGCTGATCGTGGTGGCGGTGATGTCGATGTTTGGTGCCACCATGACCCTGCCCGGGTTTGCCGGGTTGGCGTTGTCGGTGGGTTTGTCGGTGGACGCCAACGTGCTGATCAACGAGCGGATCCGCGAAGAATTGCGTTTGGGCTTGCCGCCTAAATCGGCGATTGCCGAAGGTTACGAACGCGCATCGCACACCATCATGGACGCCAACTTGACTGGCTTGATCGTCGGTGTGGCGCTGTATGCGTTCGGTACCGGGCCGCTGAAGGGCTTCGCCCTGACCATGATCATCGGCATCTTCGCCTCGATGTTCACCGCAATTACCGTGTCGCGTGCACTGGCCAGTTTGATCTACGGCCGTCGCAAGAAGCTCACCTCCGTGGCGATCTGACCGGGAAGGAATGACCGAATGAAACTGTTTCCGCTGCACCTTATCCCAAACGACACCACGATTGACTTCATGCGCCACCGCCGTCCGGTGCTGGCCTTGATGCTGGTGTTGCTGGTGGCTTCCATCGCGATCATCGGCCTGAAGGGCTTCAACTACGCGCTGGAGTTCACCGGCGGCACCATGGTGCGCACCCATTTCGCCAAACCCATCCACGTGGAAGATGTGCGTGACCGCCTGACCAAGGCCGGCATCCACAATGCACAGGTGCAAAGCGTGGGCAGCGGCAGCGATGTGATGATTCGCTTGCAACCCGATGCCGAACACAACAACGCCGCCGACGCCGCACAAAAAGTGTCGGCACAGGTGTTGGCCGCAGTGAATACGCCAGAGAATGCAGCCACCGTGCAGCCTGGCGAGTTCGTCGGCCCGCAGGTAGGCCGCGACCTGGCAATGAACGGTGTCTATGCCACCTTGTTCATGCTGGTGGGGTTCTTGATCTACATCGCCGCACGCTTTGAATGGAAGTTTGCGATGGTGGCCATCATCACCGCGTTCTTCGACTTGATCCTGACGATTGCCTACATGTCGATGCTGGGCCGCGAGTTTGACCTGACCGTGCTGGCCGGCATGCTGTCGGTGATGGGGTTTGCCATCAACGACATCATCGTGGTGTTCGATCGCGTGCGTGAAAATTTCCGTAGTCTGCGGGTGGATCCGCTGGAAGTGCTGAATCGCTCGATCAACCAGACCCTGTCACGCACGATCATTACTGCGGTGATGTTCTTCCTGTCGGCGATGGCGCTGTACATGTACGGCGGTGAATCAATGGAAGGTTTGGCCGAAACCCATATGATCGGTGCCGTCATCGTGGTGGTGTCGTCGGTGATCGTGGCGGTACCGATGCTGACCATCGGGCCGTTCAAGGTGGTCAAGCAGGACTTGATGCCGAAAGCCAAAGATCACGCCGAGCTGGCACGCCGGCCCTAATCGGTGCTGCAGTGACCCACAAAAAACCCGCGCAGCTGCGCGGGTTTTTTGTGGGTCAAATCGAAAGCAATCGGTTATGCGCAGGCCGCCGCAAACCCCGACTGCATAATCACTTTCTGCAATTCGGCAGACAATTTCTGATTGCCGGCCAGCAGTGCGCGGCCATGAATGCCGCGGGTATCCATGGGCCCGGTGGCGGCACCCTTGAAGTCGCAGACGCGGCCGCCAGCTTCGCGCACCAGCAGCGCACCGGCGGCGATGTCCCACGGCTTCACGCCCGATTCGAAATAGCCATCAAAGCGGCCGCAGGCCACATATGCCAAGTCGAGTGCCGCCGAACCGGTGCGGCGAATATCTTCAATACTGCGCAGCAGCTCGCGCACGCATTCCAGTTGCGCCGGTGCGCGCTCGCGCTCACGCGGAGGAAAGCCGGTGGCCAGCATCGCGCCATTCAGGTCCTTGCGCTCGGATACGCGTACGCGACGGTCATTGAGCACTGTGCCGCTGCCCTTGCTGGCGGTAAACAATTCATTGCGCAGCGGGTCGAAGATCACTGCATGTTGCGGCTCGCCGTTTTCAACCAAGGCGATCGACACGCACCAATGCGGGATGCCATGCAAATAGTTGCTGGTGCCATCCAAGGGGTCGATCACGAACAAACTGCCGCCGTTCTTGCCTTGCTTGCCACCTTCCTCACCCAGAAATGCGGCATCCGGATAGGCGCGGCGCAGCTCCTTGATGACGGCTTGCTCGGCCTGTTCATCGACGTCGCTGGCGTAATCCATGCGATCTTTCTCGATCACATTGATCGCATCCAACTTGTTCATGTTGCGCAACAACACGCCACCAGCTGCACGTGCAGCCTTGACCATGACAGTGACAACGGGTTTTTGCATGGAAAAGCGCCTCGCAGGTGTGAGGTGGATGGGCAACGGCGGAAAAGAGCATTCCGGCGCACAGACCGGTGCGCAAAGTTTACCATTTGCACATGAATGATCTGCATGCAGTGAACACGATATTGGCTGACCACCTGCGCATTGTGCTGGTGGGCACCCAGCATCCCGGCAATATCGGTGCTGCGGCGCGTGCGATGAAGACCATGGGGCTGTCGAAATTGGTGCTGGTAGCCCCCGAGAAGGCACCGGATCGGGATACCCTGGCGATGGCGGCAGGGGCCGATGACCTGGTGGAGCGTGCGTCCGTCTTTGCCAGTTTGGCCGAAGCGGTGGCCGATTGCCGGTGGGTGTTGGGGGCCACGGCGCGCAACCGGCGCATTCAATTGGAGCCGCTGCACCCGCGCGATGCCGCGCAGCGCGCGCTGGTGGCGGCAGCTGCAGGCCCAGTGGCCTTGGTGTTCGGGCGCGAACGCACCGGGCTGAACAATGCAGAGTTGCAGCTTTGCCACGCCGCAGTGCATATCCCTTCGGACCCGGCGTTCAGCTCGCTCAATCTGGCGGCCGCGGTACAAGTGCTCAGCTACGAACTGCGTTGCGCGCTGCTGGGTGATGCCGGCAGCGCCGGCCAAAGCCGCACCCCGCCGCCCACTGCCGAGGTGGCGGCGCACGCCGAACTGGAGGGGCTATTCGCGCAATTGGCCGACACATTGGATCAAATCGATTTTCACAAAGGGCGCGCACCGGATTCTGCGATGCGCAAATTGCGGCGCCTGTACCTCCGCGCCAATCTGGACAGCGCTGATGTGCGCCTGCTGCGAGGCGTGTTGGCTGACACCCAACGGATGGCCCGAATTGCGGGTGAGGCTTCCGTTGACAAGAAAATCCGGTAGCCTCCGACAACCGCCATCAGAACATGACACCCTGACATCATGCGTCGCCTGTTTTCCGCATTGCTCAGTCTGCTGTGCCTGTTGTCATGGCTGCCGGCAGCCCATGCGCAACAATCCAACTTGCAGGCGGATGATGGTGTGCTGGTATTGGGGCGGGTCAGTGATGACCCCAAGGCCCACTACGACCAGCTCAAGCCGCTGTTGGATTACGTGATACCACGCATGGCTTCGGTGGGCATTCGCAGTGGGCGGATCCTGATGGCCAGAGATCCGCAGCAAATGGCCAGTTATCTGCGTCGTGGGCGGGTGGATTGGATCAATGAAACCGCGGGCAATGCTGCGATCCTCGAGCAGCGTGGGGTGGCACATGCGTTCTTGATTACCGAACGAGAGGGCGCGGTGCGCTACCACACGGTATTTTTCGTGCGCCGCGATAGTCCTATCCAGACTCTCAAAGACTTGGCCGGGCATAGCATTGCGTTTCAAAATCCGTATTCGACAAGTGCTTACTTTCTACCGGCGGCGCAATTATTGAGTGATGGTTTGGCACTGGAGCTGCTGCTCTCGCCGATGGACAAGCCAGCATCGGATCGGGTCGGGTATGTATTTGCGCGTACCGAGTTGAACATCACCACGTGGGTACATAAGCGTCTGGTGGATGTGGGCGTGCTGAGCAATCTGGATTGGATCAACCCGACACGAATGCCACCCACTTTCGCCCAGGATTTTCGGGTGATCGGGCGTACTCCGGATGTGCCGCGTGCGCTGATGCTGACGCGTACCGGGCTAGCCCCCAATGTGCAGGCGCGGCTGCAGGAGGTATTGATGGAGGCTGCACGCGATCCCGACGCCGGCGAAGCACTGCGCCGATTCATGAAAACAGCGCATTTCGTACCGATAACGGATACCGACAAGCAAGTGTTGCAGCAGCTCGGGCGGGATGTGCGTCGGGTCAACACGGAGGTTGAATGAAGCGTCCGCAGTTGAGCCTGCAAGCACGGTTTCAGATTGTGATTCTGGGGGTTCTGGCACTGGTGCTGATGTTGACAGCGCTGTTATGGCATCGCCTGCAGGTGATCCAGAACGAGGCCATCAAGATCACCAAGCAAAGCACACACAAATTGCTGGAAGAGCAGTTGCGCAGCAGTGGTGAGGCACAGGCCAGTCAATTGGCCGATGCCTTGACCAACCCGCTGTATTACTTCGATCTGGATGCGGTGGGTACCTTGGCACGCGGTACCTTGCGTTCATCAGATGTGGAATATGTGCTGGTGTATGACGCGCAAGGCCGCATTCTGCATGATGGCTCCGGGGATATTGCAGCATTTGGCAAACCGATGAATGACGCGTTGGCGCCAGAAATCATGGCGGCGTCCGGGTCGCATACGCGTTTTTTGGCCAATGTGCTGGATGTGTCGGCACCTATCCGTATTGGTGACGAATCTTTGGGGGGCGTGCGGATTGGCTATTCGACGGCGCGCACCAATCACGCGGAAGAGCAGTCGCTGCTTGCATTGCGGGCCAGATTTGATGAGGTGAATCAGCGCAGCCTGACCTGGCTGCTCGTGTTGTGCGCGATGTTGGCCACCTTTGCGCTTTTAGTGGCGATGTTGTTGCAGCGGCTGCTGCTGCGGCCGCTGAACCTGTTGGGTGATGCCGTGCGTCAGACCGAAGCCGGCGATTTTTCTTCTCCCATTGCCGAGAGCAAGCGTGCCGATGAAATTGGTGATCTGATTCGTGCGGTGGGGCGCATGCGTGAAAGCCTGAACAGGCATGACCGCGACATTCGGCGGGTGGCCTACAGCGACGCCTTGACCGGAATGGCCAATCGGCTGGCGTTCCGTGAGTCGTTGGAAAATCGCTTGCGTGCCTTGCAGGGGGTTGGACAGCAATTGGCCTTGCTGTTTGCGGATCTGGATGATTTCAAACGCATTAATGACACGCTTGGCCACGAGGCAGGCGATGAAGTGTTGCAGCAGGTGGCTTTGCGTATCGAACAAGCCGTGCAATCAATCACCGGCGCTGACATCTTGGTAGCGCGATTTGGCGGCGATGAATTCGTGCTTTTGCTGCAATTGGCCGAGGGTATGAGTGATGGCAGCGTGCGCGAGAAGTCGATTCAGTTGGCTGAAGCACTGGTTGCTACTTTGGGCGAGCCGATGCTGTTGCATGGGCGTCAAGTCTTGCTGGGTGTCTCGGTCGGCGTAGCGGTGTTCCCGGAGGATGCCGCTACCGTGTCCAGCCTGTTGAAAAATGGCGATATCGCAATGTATCAGGCCAAAGTGGCCGGCAAGAATTGCTACCGTTTCTACAGTCGGGCGATGGACTTGGCGGTGGAGCGGCGGGTGCGGATGGAGCACGATTTGCGCGGTGCCTGGGAGCGTGGCGAGTTGAGTCTGGCCTATCAGCCGATTTACCGTACTCGCGACAAGGTGTTGGTGGGGGCAGAATCTTTGTTGCGATGGAATCATCCCGCGGAAGGCGTGATCGCGCCTTCACTGTTCATTGATGTCGCCGAGCAGTGTGGCTTGATCGAGCAGATTGGTGTGCAAGTGCTGCTATGTGCCTGCCAGGAAGCGGCCAGTTGGCCGGTACCGCAAGGTGCGGGTGAGCCGCCATTCATTTCGGTTAACGTATCGGCGCGGCAGTTGCGTAGCGGGGACCTGATCGGGCAAGTGATCAACGCGCTGGAGCAAACCGGCTTGGCAGCCGAGCGTTTGCATTTGGAGTTGACCGAAACCGCTGTGATCAGCGACGAGGCGCACGCGACCGAGCTGCTGGGGCAGTTGCGGCAGTTGGGTGTGCGGGTATGGCTGGATGATTTTGGCACCGGCTTTTCCAGCTTGAGTCATTTGCGGCGGGTGCAGGTGGACGGGCTGAAGATCGACCGCAGTTTCATTTCGGATCTGTTGCGTGACCCGGATGATCTGGTGTTGACCAGCGCGATCATCGCGATGGCCCACTCGATGGGGGTCACCGTGGTGGCCGAAGGTGTGGAACGGCAGGGACAATTTGATCTGCTGCGCGAGCGCGACTGCGACCTGGTGCAGGGCTTCTGGCTGGGCTATCCATTGGAGCCGCAGCAATTTGTCGATCTGTTGGGTTGATGCGCGCCGCCGGGCCGGCAGGGTGTGGCGGTCGCGAGAGCCTAGCCCAAGCCTTCACCGGGCAGTGGGTCGATGCGTTGCAGCAGCAGTTTGTCGATGCGCGGGCCATCCAGATCCACGACTTCAATCCGCCATGCGCCGATCCGGAAATGTTCGCCCACCCGCGGGATGCGGCCTAATTGGGCAATCACCATGCCGGCCGCAGTGCGATATTCCAGCTCGTCAGCATCGGCCAAACGCTCGCCAGTCAGTTCGCGCAATTCCTGTACATGCAGACCGCCATCAACCAAGAGTGAGCCATCCTCGCGGGTCACCACCAGCGCTTCGTCGGTATCGGCCTCGGTGCCGGTTTGCAGCCGCCCGATCACAGCATCCACGATGTCGCTAATCGTCACCATGCCCTGAATATCACCGTATTCGTCTACCACTAGGGCCAGGGATTGTTGTTCTTCACGCAGGATTTCCAACAGTTTCATGGCATGGGTGGATTCGGAAACGAATACTGCCGGGCGCAAATCATTGAACAAGTCAGGATGCGGCTTGCCCAATTCATCCAGCAGGGTTTTGACTTCCAAAATGCCGGCCACGTCACTGTCATCGCCACGATAGACGGGGTAGCGCGAAAACGCGCCGTCCTGCATTGCGGCCAGGTTCTCGGCCAGGCTGGCCGAGGCATCCAGCCAGGTGATGCGGGTGCGCGGGGTCATCAGGCTATCCGCGGTGCGATCACCCAGCCGCATCACTCGATTCAGCATGTTGCGCTCGTCAAGGTCGATCACGCCTTGCTCATGGCCTTCACTGACCAGTAGTTGGATCTCCTCTTCGGTCACTTGCGCGTTGTCCCCACTGCCCACGCGCATCAATTGCAGCAAGCCGCGCACGGTGGCACTGAGTAGCCACACCACCGGGCTGGCGAGCCGCGAGAGCCAGTGCATGGGTAACGCAGCTGCGGCAGCCACCCGTTCGGGGGCCAGCAAGGCCAGCCGCTTGGGCAGTAGTTCACCCAGTACGATACTGAGATAGGTAATCAGGCTGACCGCCAGCACCTTGCCCAGCGTGCCTGCGTATTCACCCAATGCCGGCGCATGGGTGGCTAGCCATGCGCCGATGAGGCTGCCGATCGCCTCGCCACCCAACATGCCGGTGACAATGGTGATCAGGGTCAGGCCTACTTGTACGGTGGACAGGAAGCGCTCGGGGTGCTCGGCCAGTTCCAGCGCTTTGCGGGCGCCACGGCTGCTGCTGGCATTCTGCTTCAAACGTGCCTTGCGCGAGGTGACCACGGCCATTTCCGACAGCGCAAAAAAGCCGTTCAGCAAGATCAGGGCGAAAACAATGAGTAATAGTTCCAGCACGGGGGGTCACCAGGTGCAGGCGAAAAGGAGATGGGGGCATGCGGCCAGCACGCACGGCACCTGTGCGGTGCGGCAATGGATGGCTGGCGGCGGAAGGTAATGTGCGTCCATGGGGTGCGCCGGAGCGCGAACGCATCATAGCAGGGCAGGGTGCGGTACGCGGAAGCAGCACAAGCCGTCATCTAGCCGTCATAATTGCGCACTATCGTTGCAACATTCCTGACATCTGGCGGTCTCCCATGTTCTCCCTGCAAACTATTTTCGGCTCCGGTACCCAGTTCTATGCGCTGCTGGACGATGCCGCTGCCGCAGCCCTGGATAGCGCCAAAGCGCTGCACGCAATGATGAAAGAGGCCGACCGCCAGCCGGCACTGGATGCTTTCAAGTTGGCGCGCCTGCGTGAGCGCGCGGCTGCCGACAAGCTCAGCAAGGCGCTGGTGGATAGCTATATCACCCCGTTCGAGCGTGAAGACATCGAAGCGCTGGGCTCGGCCCTGCACAAAATTCCCAAGCAAATTGAAAAATTTGCCGACCGCTACGCACTGGCCACCGCGCATCTTGCGCACATCGACTTTGCGCCACGCGCCGCGATGCTGGAGCAAGCGGCGGAAGTGGTCGTGAAAATGGTGGATGAGCTGGAACATATGAATTTGGACCGGATGACGGCACTCAACGAGAAGCTGCGTTCGATCGAGAACGAAGCCGATCGCCTGATGCTGGAGCTGTACCGCGAGATCTATTCGGGCAAGTTGGACAGCTTGCAGATGTTCCTGCTCAAGGAGTTCTTCGAGATTCTGGAAAAAGCCATCGACCGCTGCCGCGAAGCCGGTGTGGTGGCCTACCAGATCGTGTTGAAGAATTCGTGACGGAGCCAGCACCATGCTGACCCTCGTCTTAGTGGTGATCGTGGCCGCGTTGGCTTTCGAGTTCATCAACGGTTTCCACGACACCGCCAACTCCATTGCTGCGTCGGTGGCCACCAAGGTGCTTACGCCTGGTCAGGCGGTCATCCTGGCGGCCGTGACCAACATGCTGGGTGCGCTGACCGGGACGGCGGTGGCGGCCACCATCGCCACTGGTATCGTCAACACCGGAGTGGTGGATGCGTCCTCGCAATTGGTGTTGAGTGCATTGCTTGGTGCAATCGTGTGGAACCTGCTGACGTGGTGGTTTGGGTTGCCGTCATCGTCCTCGCATGCGTTGATTGGTGGCTTGTGCGGCGCCGCATTGTCAGCCTCGCACATGAACTTCAATTCACTGATCTGGATTCAAAGCGCGGCCGACTGGACCAAAAGCAAGGGTCTGGTGTGGAAAGTGATGGTGCCGATGGTGACCTCGCCGCTGGTTGGGTTCTTGCTGGGGGTGCTGCTGATGACCCTGCTGTGGGGCTTGATTTTCGGCATGGAGCGTGTGGGGGGCGTGCTCAAGCGCATGGCGCGCCCACGCTGGATCAATGCCAGCTTCGGCAAGTTGCAAATCGCGTCGGCTGCCTACATGGGCTATGCACACGGGCATAACGATGCGCAGAAGACCATGGGCGTGATTGCATTGACCTTGGTCGGTGCCGAAGCCAGTGGAGCCTTGAAGGGTTTGCCAGGCTGGTTGTCCTTCATGCATCCGGCGCATTCGTCGGGCACCGATGTGGCGACGTGGATCGTGGTTACCTGCGCACTGGTAATGGCGGCGGGCACCGCATCGGGTGGCTGGCGCATCATCAAGACGCTGGGTCACAAGATGGTCAAGCTGCACCCGTTGGACGGGTTTGCCGTAGATACCAGTTCGGCCACGGTATTGATGGCGGCGGCGCATTTCGGTATGCCGGTCTCCACCACGCATACCGTGTCTACCGCGATCATGGGCGTGGGCTTTGCCAAGAATCCGCGCAAGCTGAAGCTGGGCACGATCGAGCGCATCGTCTGGGCGTGGATCCTCACCATTCCCGCATCCGGTGCCGTCTCTTATGGGGTCTATCAACTGCTACGGTTGTGTGGATGGGTGTAAGCCTTGCCGCACTGAGGCAACACAAAAACGCCGGCCCCGATGCCGGCGTTTTTGTGCAATGCGTTGGCGCAGAAAGGGTTACAGCAAATCACCACCAGCCGACATGCGGTGTTCCATTTCATCCCCAGTGCCGCCAATTTCCAGCACCAGACGGTCAATCTCGGACGCGGTCAGGGTGTCGTAGGGGCGGTTTTCGCACAGGTGCAGATAGGGCACGCCATCGAGTTCGCTGATGGCCAGATAGCCCACCCGGCTATCCCAGTTGAAGCGTAGTGCACGCCGTGCGTCCAGCCCAGTGATCGGGGCCAACGCAGTACTGATGCGCAGATAGTCACGGCCATCGTCATCCTGCATTTCTGCTAGAAAGATCGCTTGATGCCGTTTGCCGTGTGCCAGCGACAGTTCAACACAAGCCACAAAAGGTTCTTGCACACTCAACTTGTAGCCAGCGGCGACCAGGTGGCGGCGAATTTGTTCGAAATTTTTCATATCCAATTCTGCGTCCTGCGAATGGAGCAAGCGGCTATGCTAACCCGACCATGTTACCCACCGCATCGCCCCCGACCTCAGAGCAACGCATTTTGGCGGCGGTCCGTGCGCTGCCCTACGGGCAGGTGGCCGGCTATGGTGCGATTGCGCGGCGTGCCGGGTTGCCAGGGCGGGCGCGGATGGTGGCGCGGGTTTTGGCCCACAACAACGATCCCGGCCTGCCGTGGCATCGGGTGCTGCGCTCCGATGGCCGCATCGCGTTTCCAGCCGGCTCCCCCGGCTGGGAAGAGCAGATTCGCCGCTTGCAAGCCGAAGGCGTGCAAGTGAATAACGGCAAGGTACGCATGCCGCTAGCGGAGGATACTTTGGATGCGGCATTCTGGGCTCCGCGCTGAACCGTTATGATGCACCGCAACGCAACTGGATCGATGCACGGATGCCGTTCAACCTCCCCCGTATCACGCAAGCCCTGCTGATTGCCAATCTGCTGGGGTTTGCCCTGCAGTATTTTCTTGGCAACGATGCCATGTTGTCGTTAATGCTGTGGCCGTGGGCCGATGGCGTATACGACCCGGCAACCAGTGCGCCTGCATTTATGCCATGGCAGCTGCTCAGCTACGCCTTTCTGCATGGCGGCTTCATGCATTTGGCATTCAATATGCTGGCGTTGGTGATGTTTGGCGCACCTCTGGAATACACCTGGGGCCAGCGCCGTTTTCTGACCTATTACACCGTGTGCGTGCTGGGTGCCGGGTTGTGCCAGTTGCTGGTGGGTTCGTATGCCGTGGCGCAGGGCGGTGACCCGTACCCCACCATCGGCGCCTCCGGTGGGGTGTTTGGCCTGCTGCTGGCCTATGGCATGTTGTTCCCTAATCAGCGGGTGATGTTGTTGTTCCCGCCGATCCCGATGAAGGCGCGCACCTTGGTCATCGTGTATGGACTGTTCGAGCTGGGCGTGGGTATTACCGGCCTGCAACCTGGCGTCGCGCATTTCGCCCATCTCGGCGGGATGCTGTTTGGCTGGTTGCTGATCCGTCACTGGCGCGGGCAACCGCCGTTTGGGGGAAGTGGGCGCAAGGGGCCTCGAATCCGCATCGTGCGGTGAGTGCTGCCCAGCCCAAACCATCAAAATGAAGCCGGGTTGTACTGTCGGAGGCGCACTTTTTGCGGATGGGTGGCAGCAAAGGTGATCATCGCGTACGGGTCGACGGGCGCGCGACCGGCAACGATATCGCCCCAGCCGCGGTATGCGCGTGGGTGAATTCGACGCAAGTCCAATGTCGCGTTGCGAGTTTCGTATCGGCACGCGCACAAGTGGTTGATGTACAACGGCTGCAGCCCCGCATGGCGGGCGAAATCCACAAATGAAAACGCCCAACTGAAAACAGTTGGGGGTTGGGTATTAGTGGCGGAACACGGAACCGAACCCGCGCCCGTATATGACGTCCGTTAGCAAAGCATTGTTCTTGAGGGTGCCCACCTTTACCAAATGGCCGTTTTGCATCGTGAAACCCACGGTTGGGTCAGCGCAGGGTTGCGATAGTCCCAAAATGGGACTACACTGCACCCCATGCGAGTGATTGCCGTGTCCACCCTTCGAGCCTTCTGGGAGCGCCATCCCGAGGCCGAGCAGCCGTTGAAGGCTTGGTACGAAGAAGCCACGAGTGCAACTTGGTCTCAGCCCGCCGACATCAAGTCGCAGTACCGCAGCGCCAGCGTGCTGAAGAACCGTCGCGTGGTCTTCAACATCAAAGGCAATGACTACCGGCTGATCGTGGCGATTGCATACAAGTTGCAGATCGTCTACGTGAAGTTCGTCGGCACCCACAAGGAGTACGACGCCGTCGACGCAGAAACCGTTGAAATGGCCTGACCGGCCACGGAGGAAAACATGGACATCCGCCCCATCCACACCGAAGCAGACTACAAGGCCACGCTCAAAGAGATTTCGGCCTTGATGGAATCCGACCCTGATCTGGGTACGCCGGAGGGTGATCGCCTGGACATCCTGGCCACGCTGGTGCAAGCCTACGAGGCCAAGCACGTGCCCATCACCGCGCCTGATCCGGTGGAAGCCATCAAATTCCGGATGGATCAGAGCGGTCTGTCCATCAAAGACCTTGAGCCGATCATCGGCAAAAGCAACCGCGTCTACGAAGTCCTGAGCCGCAAGCGCCCGCTGACGCTGGCCATGATCCGACGACTGCACAAGAGCCTGGGCATCCCGGCCGATGTGCTGATTGCGGAAACGGCCGCAGGGTGATCATCGAGCACTGAGCTTGGCTTCCACGGTGAACAGCGTTGTCATGGGGTCATCTGCTGAGGAGAAGAAGATGCACTACCCCGTGATGACTGAACGGCAACTTGCCTTCCGCTGGAAGATCAGCCTGAAAACCCTGCGGCGCTGGCGCCTCGATGGCGAGGGGCCCGTCTGGCACAAGTTGTTTCAACACGTCCGTTACCACGAGGCGGACGTTCTCGAGTTCGAACGCCAGAGCGCACAGCACTGGACGGCGATCCTTGGAGATGGTGAGCGTGTCCCGCGCGCTGTGACTCATTCGCCGAAGGCCGAAGGCGACCCTCAACCTTCCGATGCCGCCGAGCCCGAACTGCAGTACATCAGTGCCAAGGAGATCATCGAGGCGACCAGCCTGCCTGCGCACCTGTTCACCGACCGAATCGAGCGAGAGCGCAAGCGCATCCCGCATCTGCTGCTGGTCAGGAACCTGCGTTTTTCGCTGGAGGCCATCCTGCAATGGGAACTGGCGAACAGCGTTCGGGGTGGCGTACCGGAAACTGTGGTGCAAATCGTCGAACCAGAGCCTGAACCGGACGCCTCGGGTCGTGTGCCGCGCTGGCATGAACTCGTGAGGGAGCAGGACGGAGAACGGTGCGATTCCGTTCGGTAGCCGATCTGGAGGGCCGCCATGTGCTGTTCATGGAGGACGGCGGCAGTGCCTACCTGAAAAAGTTGTTTTCGGTGCTGGCGTGACCAGCCATCGATCTACCGTTTTGCCCAATTGAAAGAGCAGCGCATGTATAACCGCCCCAGAAAGATACTCGGCTTCAAAACGCCCCTCGAAGTCATCAACGAGGAATCAATCAACACTGTTGCGAATCAGAATTGAACTCGCCGTCGCAAAAGGCCATGTGCGTGCGCTACGGCGAAGAAGTTAGTGCCGATTTCGAGAGAAGAGAGGGCGAAACGGAGGGCAACCTGGGATGCTCCTGCCAGACCATAGAACCCCGGTCGCACACACAGAATGTCCGCGAACCCCGCGTGGCATGCGGGAAGCACAAATGAAAACGCCCAACTGAAAACAGTTGGGCGTTGAATTTTGGTGGAGCCAGGGAGGATCGAACTCCCGACCTCGTCATTGCGAACGACGCGCTCTCCCAGCTGAGCTATGGCCCCAAAAGGTTTCGCCAAGTTTAGTGAGTTGCTGCGAGTGCTGCAAGCAATGCTGGAACTTAAAGGCACGGTGGATGGGTGCGGACGTTAAACTAGTGGTTTTCCGTATCCCCGGAGCCCCCACCGTGATCAAGCCACGTACCCCGCCAGGGGTGATGGAACTGTTGCCCCGCGACCAGATCGCGTTCCAGCGCATGCTGGACACGATTCGCCAGACCTTCGAGCGTTTTGGTTTCCTGCCGGTGGAGACGCCGGTGATGGAGTTGTCGGAGGTGTTGCTGACCAAATCCGGCGGCGAAACCGAGCGCCAGGTGTATTTCGTGCAATCCACCGGCGCGCTCGACCGTGCCGCGGAGGGGTTGCCCGAGCTGGCCCTGCGCTTCGATCTGACCGTGCCGCTGGCGCGCTATGTGGCCGAGCACGAGCGCGAATTGGCATTTCCGTTCCGCCGCTACCAGATGCAGCGCGTGTATCGCGGCGAGCGGGCGCAGCGCGGGCGGTTTCGCGAGTTCTACCAATGCGATATCGACGTGATCGGCAAGGATGAGCTGTCGCCACGGTTTGATGCCGAAATTCCGGCGGTCATCGCGGCGGTATTCGAGCGATTGTCCATCGGTGAGTTCACCATCCAGTTCAACCATCGCAAGTTGCTGCGCGGGTATTTCGAAGGACTGGGCATTGAAGGCGAGGCGCAATTGTTGGTGCTGCGCGAACTGGACAAGCTCGACAAGCGCGGTGTCGATGCTGTGCGTGAAACGCTGGCAGGCGAGGGTTTTGCGCTGGCGTCGGAGGTGATCGACAAATTGATGGCATTCTCGCAGGTGCGGTCCAGCAGTCATGCGGATGCCTTGGCCAAGCTGGATGCGTTGGGCAGCGGCACACCGTTGTTCGAAGAGGGGCGCGAGGCCTTGCGCGGGATCTTGTCGCAGCTGCACGCCTTGGGCGTGAACGAGTCGCGCTATGCATTGAATCTGTCGATCGCACGCGGGCTGGATTACTACACCGGCGTGGTGTACGAAACCACCCTCGATGCGTATCCGCAGATCGGTTCGATCTGCTCGGGCGGGCGCTACGACAACTTGGCCAGTCATTACAGCAAGTCGAAATTGCCGGGTGTGGGGATTTCGATTGGCCTGACCCGGCTGTTCTATCAGCTGCGCGAGGCCGGGTTGGTGGGCACTGCAGACAGTTCGGTCGATGTGCTGATGGCGTTGCTGGATGATGCTGGACTGGATCACGCACTGGCGCTGTCGCAGCGAATGCGCGCGGCGGGGTTGAACGTGGAAACCCAACTCGAGCCGCGCAAGTTGGCCAAGCAAATGCAGTATGCCGACAAGGCCGGCATCCGCTTTGTGGTGATGCGTGGCGATGATGAGGCCGCACGCGGGGTGGTTGCGGTGAAAGACCTGCGTCGTGGTGAGCAATTTGAAGTGGTCGAAGCCGAATTGGCGGCGGCCTTGTTGGTGGAGCGTGAGCAGCTGCGTGGCGCTGCAGGGACGGGGTCATGAGTGATGTCATCAGGTTGGATGGCCTGTCGCTGACGCGCACGCAGTTGGTGGCGGTGGCGCATGGCGCAGCAGTGGCGCTGGATGCCGCAGCCCTGGTCCGGGTGGCGCGCGCGGCCGATTTCCTGGCGGCGCAAGTGGACAAGCAGGAGCCGATCTATGGCGTGTCCACCGGCTTTGGCAGCAATGCCGACAAGCTGCTGGGCGCGCATCGCCTGCGCGATGAATTGCCGGGTGCGGTGAAGTCCGGGCAATCGCCGCATATCGAATTGCAGCGCAATCTGATCATCACCCATGCCGTGTGCGTGGGTGAACCGTTTGCGCCGGAGGTGGTGCGGGCGATGTTGTGCATTCGCATCAATACTTTGTTGCGCGGGCATTCCGGCATTCGCGTGCAAACCCTGCAAGCGCTGGCCAATCTGCTCAATGCCGGCATCGTGCCGGTGGTGCCGCAGCTGGGCTCGGTGGGTGCATCTGGTGATCTGGCACCGCTCTCGCACTTGGCCATCGTGTTGTTGGGCGGAGGCGAGGCGTTTGTCGATGGCGTGCGCATGCCCGGTGCCGAGGCGCTGGCGCGCAAACAGTTGCAGCCGGTGGAGTTGTCGTACAAGGAAGGCTTGGCGTTGAACAACGGCACCGCGCAAATGCTGGCCACCGGTGTGCTGGCGTTGCAGCAGTTGGAAGATTTGCTGGATACCGCAGATCTTGCCGCCGCGATGACCATTGATGCGTTTGCCGGCCGCTTGGGCGCGTTCGCGCCGGAAGTCCACGCACTGCGCCCGCATCCGGGGCAGGTGAAAGTGGCGGCCAATCTGCTGCGCCTGTTGGAAGGCTCCACCCTGTCCGACATCGCCTATCACTTGGTGCCGAAATTCCGCCAATGGTTGCCTGGCAGTTGGCACACCGCGCAAGCACAGGCACTCAATTTCGATATCGGTTGGGATTGGGTACCGCTGTCGCAGCGCCACGGTCGCGAGAAGTTCTACCAACGCTTCCTGCCGTTTCGTGGCGGCAAGAAACACCAGCCGCAGGATAGCTATTCACTGCGCTGTACCCCGCAGGTACACGGTGCCGTGCGCGATGCGCTGGAGCAAGCCAAGCGCGTGCTGGAGATCGAGCTCAATGCGCTGACCGATAACCCGCTGGTGTTCCCTGACAAGATCGATGCCAAGCATGTGGAAGAGCAGGTGATTTCCGCCGGCCATTTCCATGGTATGCCGCTGGCGCTGGCGATGAGTTACGTGAAAGCCGCCATCCCGGTGTTGGCTTCGATCAGCGAACGCCGCCTCAACAAACTGGTGGATCCGTCCACCAATGATGGCTTGCCTGCATTCCTGATCGGCAACGAAGACGGTACCGAGTCGGGGCACATGATCGTGCAGTACACCGCAGCGGCCATCGTCAATGATCTGGCCAGTCGTGCGATGCCGGCCTCGGTGTACTCCATCCCCACCAGTGCCAACGCCGAAGACCATGTGTCGATGGGCGCCAACGAAGCACGCCATGTGCTGGCGATGGTGGGGGATCTGAGCAAGGTGTTGGCGCTGGAGCTGTACACCGCCGCGCAAGCGCTGGACTTGCGTCGCGGCATGATCAACGCCGCCCGCGATTTGGCCAAGCAGTCCGATGCGGAAAGCTTCGCCAGCAAAGTCGCCGGCGGGCCGCTGCCGGAAGGTGCGGACCGCGCCGTGTTTTTGAGTGAGGTAAATGCACTGCGCGAGCAATTGGCACAGGCCAGCGAATTCCAACCGGGCAGGGCCGTGGCCGCCGCCCATGTTGCGATTCGCTCCCGGATTGCCTATCTCGACCGCGATCGTGCGCTGGATGGTGAAGTGGCCACGGCCATCGCGATGGTGCTGGATGGCAGCATTCTGGATGCGGTGCGCCACGGCTGATTGCGATTCAGGACTGCAGGCAGACATGACCGTCCCCTGATGTTCAGGGGGCGGTTTTCTTTTGCCGCATTTCCCTGCTGCGGGCTTGAATGGTGGCTGTCAGCACCAATCCGAACAGCAATTTGCACCGCGTCATTATCATTGACATCAGGGTAGTGTTGCATTAATGTACTAACGCGTTATTACATTAATGCGTTAAGGTAGTAACGCGCAAAGACACTTCCCAGCCCGGTGAAATCACCATGAAGCAACGTCCCGAACCCTTGCCGAAGTACGACGCCGCGGTTGCCATCGGAGCGCTGGCCCATGTGCTGTCGAAGCTGAAAGGGGCGGCAGAGGTGCAGGCGTTTCTGGAGGATCTGTGTACGCCGGCAGAGCTGGAAGCGATGGGCGACCGCTGGAGGGTGGTGCCGCATTTGCTGAAAGGCGAGCCGTATCGCGACATCCATGACAGCACCAAGGTCAGCGTCACCACGATTGGCCGGGTAGCGCGTTGCATCGAGCGTGGCGCGGGCGGCTATCAAGCCGCCGCACGCCGTCTGCAACTGCCCGCTGTTTCCAACACCAACTGAAGCCATTCCCATGAGCCCTGTCGCCAATTCCGCCGTGCGTGACCGTTTGCGCATTGCCATTCAAAAATCCGGTCGCCTGAGTGAACCGGCGCGTGCACTGCTGGCATCGTCCGGGCTGTCTTGGCGCGAAAGTCGCGACAAGCTGTTTTGCTATGGCGAATCACTGCCGGTGGATCTGCTGTTGGTGCGCGATGACGACATCCCCGGCCTGATTGCCGAGGGTGTGTGCGATCTTGGCATCGTGGGTCGCAATGTCCTGCGTGAGCTGATCAATGAGCGTGAGGAATCCGGCAAGCCGGCCGCATTCCGCGAATGGCGCGCATTGGGGTTTGGCGGTTGCCGCCTTTCGATTGCGGTGCCTGATGTTTGGGACTGGCAAAGCCCCACCCAGCTTGCCGGCAAGCGTATTGCCACCACCTATCCCAACCAGCTGCGGGCTTGGCTGCGCACGCAGGGTGTGCAGGCCGACATCGTGATGCTCAACGGGTCGGTGGAAATCGCGCCGCGTTTGGGGCAGGCCGATGCCATCTGTGATCTGGTATCCAGCGGTGCCACGCTTGCCGCCAATCAGCTCAAGCCAGTGCTGGATATTTTACAAAGCGAAGCGGTACTGGCCGGCCCCGCACACCCCTTCGCTGATGCCCGCGCCGACCTGGCCGATTTGCTGCTGCGGCGGATGGACGGCGTGCTGCGTATTCGCGATAGCAAACTGTTGATGTTCCAGGCCCCGCGCGAGGCCATGAACGAGCTGCTGCAATTGTTGCCAGATGCCGAGCCGCCCACGGTCTGTGCGGTGGATGGTGCGGATACCTTGGCGTTGCAGGCGCTGTGTCACGGCGCGATGACGTGGCAGCGGCTGGAAGATCTCAAGCGCGCTGGCGCACGCGGCTTGATGGTGTTGCCGGTGGAACGGATGCTGGCATGAAGCGCGTGGACTGGAATGTGTTGGATGACGCCGCACGCATGGCCGTGTTGCAGCGCCCGGTGCAAGCGGTATCGGATGCGTTGCGCGAGGGTGTGCAGGCGATCTTTGCCGAAGTGGCGATGCGCGGCGATGCCGCCTTGCGTGATTACACGCAACAATTTGATGGCGTGGCGCTGCAAGATTTCGAAGTGGGTGCAGCAGAATTTTCGGCGGCCTTCGCGCAGGTTAGCCCCACCGTACAGGCGGCGATAGCCGAAGCCGCTGGCCGCATTGAAACCTTTCACCGTGCCGGCATGGCTAGTGTCTATGCCGTGGATACCGCACCTGGCCTGCGCTGCGAGCGCATCCAGCGACCGATCCCGAGGGTGGGCTTGTATGTCCCCGCCGGGAGCGCGCCGCTGCCCTCCACGGCATTGATGTTGAGCATTCCAGCACGCTTGGCAGGCTGCAAGGACATCGTGTTGTGCACACCGCCGCGCAAGGACGGCAGCGCAGATCCGGCAGTGTTGCTGGCTGCACAACAGGCCCCAGGCGTGCGTGTATTCAAACTCGGCGGCGCGCAGGCGATCGCGGCGATGGCTTTGGGCACCCCAGTGGTACCTGCCTGCGACAAACTATTCGGCCCCGGCAATGCGTGGGTGGATGAGGCCAAGCGGCAGGCGGCGCAGCGTCCCGGTGGTCTTGCCATTGACATGCCAGCGGGGCCATCGGAAGTATTGGTGATCGCCGATGCCGGTGCGAACCCCGCATTCGTGGCGGCCGATCTGCTCTCGCAGGCCGAGCATGGGCCGGATTCGCAAGTGTTGTTGCTGACCGATAGCGTAGACATGCTGGATGCCGTGGCGACACAGGTCGATGCGCAATTGGCGCAATTGCCACGCGCTGATATCGCAGCACAATCCTTAAGCCGTTCGCGTTTGGTCTTGGTGAAAGACATCGCGCAGGCGATCAAGATCAGCAATCGCTACGCACCTGAGCACTTGATTTTGTCGGTGCGTGAACCACGCGTTTGGCTGGATATGATTTGCAACGCAGGCAGTGTTTTTCTTGGCGACTACACACCCGAAGCCTTGGGCGATTACTGCTCCGGCAGCAACCATGTGCTGCCTACTGGCGGTGCCGCGCGGGCGTGGAGCGGGTTGTCGGTGGGAAGCTTCCAGAAGGCGATCAGCGTGCAGGACGCCAGCCGCACGGGTCTCGCCAATGCAGGGCCATGTGCCGTCACGCTGGCGTACGCTGAAGGCTTGCAGGCCCATGCGCGGGCAGTGGAAGTGCGGCTGGAGCAGGCGGCATGAAGACCACCGTGAATGCCTTGCTGCGCGATGACCTGCGCACATTTGCAGGCTATCAGTCGGCGCGCACGACCAGCCTGCAAGGTGAGGTCTGGCTCAATGCCAACGAATCCGCATGGGCCAATGCTACAGATGACGATGCGCGTTTGCGCCGCTACCCGCAGCCGCAGCCGCAAGCCTTGCGTGAGTGCATGGCGCAGTTGTATGCGGTGGCACCGGAGCAGCTCTTGATTGGGCGTGGCAGCGATGAGGCCATTGACCTGTTAGTGCGTGCGTTTTGCGCGCCGGGGCAGGGCCGCATCGTTATCGCAACACCGGTGTTTGGCATGTATGCGGTGTGCGCGAAGTTGCACGGTGCAAGCATCATCGATGTGCCACTGGTCGACAGTGATGCCGGCCTATGCGTGGATGTGCCGGCAATGGGGGATGCTGCATTGACGCAAAACGCCACCCTGCTGTTCCTATGCTCGCCGGGCAATCCGTCGGGTGAATTGCTGAGCCTGGAGGCCATCGCCACACTGGCGCAGCGGTTGCGTGGCCGTTGCATGGTGGTGGTGGATGAGGCATATCTGGAGTATGCCGATGCACCCTCGGCCACGGCATTGCTCAGTGGGCACGACAATATCGCGGTGCTGCGTACCTTGTCGAAAGCGCATGCATTGGCGGCGGCAAGAGTGGGCTGCGTCATCGGATCGCGTGAACTGATCGACGCACTGCGCCGTTGCCAAGCGCCGTACCCGGTGCCGCAACCCGTTGCCGCCGCTGCGCTTGCGGCATTGGCACCGCAGGCATTGGCATCGACAACCAGCCGGATCGGTACGGTGCGTGAAGCACGCCAGCAGTTGCAGGCGGGCTTGCTGCACTTGCCGGCTGTGCGCCGGGTCTATGCGTCCGCAGGTAATTTCTTGCTGGTGCGCTTTGTCGATACCGATGCCGCGTTCGCGGCGCTGTTGGCTGCCGGTGTGGTGGTACGCGATATGCGCGCCATGCCGCAACTGGGTGATGCACTGCGGATCACGGTGGGCACGCAAGAAGAATGCAGCCGAGTATTGGCAGCACTGGAAGCTGTGCGTGAGGTGGCGGCATGAGTCTGCAAAAAATCCTGTTTGTGGATCGCGATGGCACCTTGATCGAGGAGCCAGAGGATTTCCAGATCGATGCCTATGAAAAATTGCGCTTCGTGGAAGGCGTGATTCCGGCCATGCTCAAACTGCGCGATGCCGGCTATGTGTTTGTCATTGTCAGCAACCAGGATGGGTTGGGTAGCGCCACCTATCCGCAAGCAAATTTCGATGGCCCACATGCCTTGATGAAGCAGATTTTTGCCAGCCAAGGCATCGTGTTTCGTGATGAATTCATTGATACCAGTTTTCCGCAGGACAACACTCCCAACCGTAAACCCGGTGTCGGCATGCTGTTGGGCTATCTGCAAGACCGCACGGTTGATTGGTCACGCAGCGCGATGGTAGGCGACCGCATGACCGATATCCAATTTGCCGAGAACATGAACATTCGTGGCTTCCAGCTGAAGACCGCGCAATTTGGCGGGCAATGGGACTGGGCCGGAATTGCGCATGCACTGGCCGATGCGCCGCGCCGTGCCAGCGTGGTGCGCAATACCAAGGAAACCAGGGTTCAGGTCGAGATTGATCTGGATCGCGTGGCCGAACCGAAGATTGCCACCGGGCTGGCGTTCTTCGACCACATGCTGGAGCAGATCGGCAAGCACGGTGGCGTTGCGTTATCCATCCGCTGTGATGGCGATTTGCACATTGACGAGCACCACACGGTGGAAGATACGGCGCTGACCCTGGGACAGGCCCTGCGTGAGGCTTTGGGCGATAAACGCGGCATCACGCGTTATGGGTTTACATTGCCGATGGACGAATGTCTGGCGCAGGCCGCGCTGGATTTCTCCGGCCGCCCGTATTGCGTGTTCACTGCACACTTCAAGCGCGAGCGCGTAGGTGATCTGCCCACCGAATTGGTGCCGCATTTCTTCCGGTCGTTGTGTGATGCCGCAGGGTTGAACCTCAACCTCAGTGTGACCGGCGATAACGATCACCACCAGATCGAGGCGTGCTTCAAAGCCTTGGCACGTGCATTGCGGCAAGCGATCAGGCGTGAAGGCGCAGACCTGCCTTCGACCAAGGGCGTGCTGTGACTGCCGTGGCTGTCATTGATGCGGGCGGGGCCAATTTCGGCTCGGTCTGCTACGCGCTGGAGCGATTGGGCGTGCAGCCGCGCATCGTGCGCGATGCCGATGGCCTGCGCGCCGCAACACGGGTGATCTTGCCCGGTGTGGGCGCGGCGGCGCCGGCGATGCGGCTGTTGCGCGAACGCGGCTTTGCCGATGTCCTGCCCACACTTGCGGTGCCTTTGCTCGGCATCTGTTTGGGCATGCAATTGCTGTTTGAGGCTTCCGACGAAGGCGACGTGAACTGCCTTGGTGTGTTGCCGGGGCGGGTGCGAAAACTGCAAGCTGATGCGGGGTTGCGGGTGCCGCATATGGGGTGGAATGTTTTGCAGCCATTGCGCGCCTCGCCGCTGCTGGAGGGTGTGGGTGAGGCGAGTGTGTACTTCGTGCATGGCTATGCCGCGCCGGTCACCGATGCCTGCATCGCCAGTTGTACGCATGGGGCCACGTTTGCGGCGGTGGTGCAGCGTGGCAAGGTGGCGGGCATGCAATTTCATCCCGAACGTTCCGGCGTTGCGGGCGCGCGCTTGTTGTCGAACTTCCTGCAATGGAGTGGGGCATGAGCTTTACCGTGTATCCCGCCATCGATGTACGCGCTGGGCGCGTAGTGCGCTTGCGGCAGGGCGATTATGCAGAGGAGACGCGCTATGCCGATGATCCGCTTGCGCTGGCCCAGCGCTATGCGGATGCTGGTGCGCGGTGGCTGCACCTGGTGGATCTGGATGCTGCCAAAGCTGGCGGCTATACCTTGCAGCCGTTATTGCAATCGATCTGTCAGATCACGGGGTTGCAGGTGCAAACCGGCGGCGGCGTGCGCTGTCGCGAAGATGTGCAACAACTGCTGAGTGCAGGTGCACAGCGCGTGGTGGTGGGCTCGCTGGCGGTACGCGAGCCTGCCTTGGTACTGGATTGGTTATCGGCGTTTGGCGGCGATGCGTTGACCATTGCTCTGGATACACGGCAGGACGACAGCGGCGAATGGCGCTTGCCCGTGCATGGCTGGACACAAACAGCCAACGACACGCTGGATACGTTGGCGGCGCGCTATGCCGAGTCGGGTTTGCGCCATTTGCTGTGTACCGACATCGCCCGTGATGGCATGTTGTCGGGGCCGAATATCGCGCTGTATCAACGTCTGCGTGTCGCACATCCAACGCTTGCCATCCAGGCCAGTGGCGGCGCACGTAATGCGGAGGATGTGATGGCGGCGCGTGCCGCAGGTTGCGCCGGCATCGTGTTGGGCAAGGCATTGCTGGATGGCAATCTGCAACTTCCGGCAGCACTGGCATGTTGAGCCGCCGCATCATTCCATGTCTGGATGTGCGCGATGGCCGCGTGGTGAAGGGCGTGCGCTTTCGTGACCATGTGGATATGGGCGATATCGTCGAATTGGCGCTGCGCTACCGCGATGCCGGTGCGGATGAGTTGGTGTTCTACGATATCGCAGCCAGCCCTGAACGGCGCAGCGTGTCGCGTGATTGGGTGGAACGCATCGCCCGTATCCTCGACATTCCGTTTTGCGTGGCCGGTGGCATCCGCAGTGTCGGGGATGCGCGTGCGGTGCTGTTTGCCGGGGCCGATAAAGTGTCGATCAACACCCCTGCGTTGGAGCGTCCGCAATTGATCGCGGAATTGGCCGATGCCTTTGGTGTGCAGTGCGTGGTGGTGGGCATTGATTCAGTGCGCGAAGCCGATGGGCAATGGCGCGTGCGCAGCCATACCGGCAACCCGCAGGCGATGCGTGCGCCCGACAAGACCACATTGGATTGGGTGCACCAGGCGCAGCAGTTGGGTGCCGGTGAGATCGTGCTCAATTGCATGGGTAGCGACGGCGTGCGCAGTGGCTATGACATCGAACAACTGCGCGCTGTGCGTGAGCTGTGCAGCGTGCCATTGGTGGCCTCGGGTGGTGCTGGCACGGCTGTGCACTTTGCCGATGTATTCCAGCAAGCGGATGTGGATGGCGCACTCGCCGCCAGCGTGTTTCACTCCGGCGCAATTGCTATTCCAGAACTCAAACAATGCCTGCGCGGGCAGGGCGTCGAGGTGCGTTTGTGAGTACGTTGATCGACATCGAAACCTTGGCCTGGGACAAACAAAACGGCCTGTTGCCCATCATCGTGCAAGACGCCACCACCCTGCGCGTATTGATGCTGGGCTATATGAACAAGGATGCGCTGGCCGCCACCCTGGCCAGTGGGCGGGTGACATTTTTCAGCCGCAGCAAACAACGCTTGTGGATGAAGGGAGAGACCTCCGGCCATGTATTGGACGTGGTGTCGATTGCGGCTGATTGCGATGCCGATACCCTGCTGGTGCAAGCGCATCCGCACGGTGCCACCTGTCACCTTGAGCGCGCCAGTTGTTTTGCCGATGCCCCCGCTGATGACTTGATGGCGCTGGATGCGCTGATCGCTCAGCGCGAACGTGAGCGGCCCGCTGGCAGCTATACCACCAAATTGCTTGAGTCTGGCATTCGCCGTATCGCGCAGAAGGTCGGCGAAGAAGGCGTGGAAACCGCGTTGGCTGCGGTAGCGCAAGACGACGTGGCCTTGCTGGGTGAGGCGGCGGATTTGCTGTATCACCTGACCGTTTTGCTGCGCGCACGTGGCTTGTCGCTACAAGATGCCAAACAGATACTCGCAACAAGGCGTGGTTGAGTTCAAGCCACGCTGATCGAATGCCGCACACAGTTGCGGCCATCATGTTTGGCCCGATACAGGGCTTCATCGGCCAAGCGGATCGCCTCGTCTGGCAGGATGTCTTGCTGCACGCCAATCGTGTGCACACCAATACTGGCACTGAGTTGAATCACGTGGCCGTGACTGTGGATGATGGTTTGCTGGATGCGCAAGCGCACGGTTTCGGCAGTTTGCAGCGCCATGCGGGCATCCGTGCCTGGCAGTAGCAACACAAACTCCTCGCCACCGTAGCGCGCCGCCAAACCGTTCAAGGTTTGCGCGATTTCATTGATACTGCGTGAAATCGATTTCAAGCAATCATCGCCGACCAAATGGCCGTATTGGTCATTGATGCGCTTGAAGTGGTCGATATCCAGCAACAGCAGGGCTTGTGATTTATGTTTGTTGCCGCTGGTGTCCAGGGCTTTGGTCAGTGCTTCATGGAAGTGGCGACGGTTGTATGCCCCTGTCAGCGGGTCACGTCGGCTGAACTCTTGCAACTTGACGTTGGCCTCACCCAATTGTGCCAAGGTTGTGCGCAATTCACGGGTGCGATCGATCAGCCCGCGCTCCAGTCGTTCGTTGGCATCTTGCACCAGTCGGATATTGGCGTTACGCAGCCCGGCGTAACGGTGCCCCAGTGCCAGTGACAGCAGCAACAATTCCAATGCCGAACCAATCTGCACGCCGTACTGGGTCCAGAAACTTTGCGGCAAGATGGCGAAGGCGAGCAGGGTGAACGCGGTGGTGCCGATCAGGAACATCGACCATGCCAGCAAGAACAGGCGGGCGGGCTTGTAGCCGCGCAACAACATCACCACTGAAGCAGTGATGATCCACGCGATCCCCAGCAACACTGCACGCGAGACTATCGGCGTCGCGGTACTGTACGGCAGCCAAATCGATGCCACACCCATCGCACCGAACACCCCCACCATTACCAAACACGCGATGTTGCCGGCGGGCCAGCGTGCTTGCAGATCCAAAAAGCTGCGCGAGAACATCTGCATGCCCATCAAGGCCAGGCAGATGGAGATGGGGACCGCGGCATCGGCCAACCACGCCGAGGTGGGCCAAAGGTACTCAAACCCGTAGCCGTTCAAAGTGAACAACACCAGCCCGAACGCCAGTGTGTGCAGCAAATACCAGAAGTAGCTGCTATCCCGCAGCATTAACCACAACACCAAGTTGTAGCACAGCAATGCCAGCACGATGCCGTAATACAGGCCATTGGCAAATTGGGTATCGCGCATCAATTCGGCAAAGGCCTGTGGCGTGAATAACACCAATGGCACCTGCATCGAGCTTTCGCTCTGCACCCGCAGCAACAATTCCACCCGCGTGCCGGCAGGCAAATCGATCCTGAAATTGGGATGCCGGAAACGCACGAAGCGGTTGTAGAAGGGCACATGGTCACCGCCCTGTTGATGCTCCACATGCCCATCGGGGTAGCGCAGGTATAAGTCCAAGTGGTCGCTCAGCGCGTATTCCTGCACCAGCAACCAGCGCGGTTCGTCCCGCTGCATGTTCTCGATTGGCAGGTAAAACCAGTATGCACCGGTTTGAAAACCGAACGCGGGGTTGCCTCCCGGCAACGGTGCAAATACGTCGGTTTGCGCTTGTGAAAAGGCTTGCTCAGGACTGGCGTTGGCATGCTGGTCGTGCCAGTAGCGCAAACCCGGTGACAATTGAAAACTGTTATCGCCAGCATCCAAGCGCAATGCTGGGGGGGCGGATGCCATTGCAGGAAGCGTTGCACACAAACATGCAGCCAGCGCCAGCAGCAGGACTGCCCAAGCACGCCAGCGTGCGTATCGCCCGATTGTTGAATAACCCATCCCCATGGCGGCATTCTAGTGCAGGGCTATTCGGATTGCGCATAATAGGCAATGCATAAACTATTCTTGGCGGGATTCCTGTTGCTGGCGCCGGTCGCACAGGCGGAAACGGTGTCCTGTGTTCCGGTTGATGTGGAAGCCCCACAGGCGCTGCCGCATGCCGATGGCTGGCGCGGCGCGGGCTGTCTCGACTATCGCCGCGTGCCCGCCGGCGCGGCCGGGCCCACCGCGCAGGTGTTGGTGTTTGGTGACCCGCAGGTCAAGTCGGAGTCGGACGTGGATTATTTCCGCCGCGACATCGTGCAGCCCATCCACGGGCGCATCCCGGCCACGCTGGGGCTCACCTTGGGCGATCTGGTGGACGATGTGCCGGCGTTGTTGCCCACCGTCAAGCAGGTGACGGAAACCTTGGGCGTGCCGTGGCTATATGCGCCCGGGAACCATGACATTGACCCCGGCGCGACCAGCGATGCGACAGCGCTTGCCGCGTTCCATCGTGTGTACGGTGCCGATACCCGCGCCCGGCAAACGCCGCTGGCCAATTTTGTGGTGCTGGATGATGTCATCACCCTGCCCGGGCAGAAGCCTGCGTATATCGGCGGCTTCCGCGAAGATCAGTACGCATTTCTGCAGCGCTATTTGCCCACTTTGGACAAAGACAAGCTGCTGGTCTTGGCCATGCACATCCCGCTGTTTGATGAGGTGGACAAGAAGAACTTTCGCGCGACTGATCGTGCGCGCTTGTTTGCCTTGCTGGCCCCCTTCCCGCACGTGTTGGTGTTGAGTGCGCACAGCCATAATCAGCGCCACGTCTTTCACACGGCGGCGGATGGTTGGTTGGGTGCAAGCCCGCTGCATGAATTCAACTTGGGTGCGGCCTGTGGCTCGTACTGGTCGGGGGCCAAAGATGCCGAAGGCTTGCCCGATGCGCGCATGGACGATGGCACGCCCAATGGCTACGCCGTACTCACGGTGAAACCTGCGGGCGAATACGCATTGGCATGGCAACCGGCACATCACGCGCCAAATACGCAAATCGGCCTGCATGCACCCAAAGTGCTGCGTCGCGGCGCGTATCCGGCATGGGGCGTATTTGCCAATTTCTACATGGGTGATAACGACTCCAGGCTGGAGTTCCGTGTGGATGACGGCGCGTGGATGCCGATGAAAAAAGTGCTGCTGCCGGATCCGGCATTGACCGAGGAAAACATGCGCGACGATCAAACCACGGTGTTGCGTGGCTTTGATCGTTCGCCGGAAGCGGCGGTGTCTCCGCATTTATGGCGTGGCGCATTGCCCACCAAACTCGCTGCGGGCGTGCATCAAGTGGAAGTGCGCGCCTTCGACCGTTGGCGTGGTGAGGTGACGGCAGTCACGCGTTATACGCTGCTGGACTCACCCTGAGTGATCGGGCGCGCCCCTGTGATGCGCTCCTACAGGGGGGTTATCTGCGCAAACGATTCGACCCGCAAATGCCCGTTGGCGGCATCCCCCGAACGCGGTTGCGGGTAGTCGTTGCGGCGGTCCAGCAATACCGTGCGCAGGCCGGCGTCGCGGGCGGCGTCGAGTTCGGCCACCACATCCGACAAAAATACAATGTCGCGTGCGGCTTGCCCCAATTGTCGGGCAATCACGCGATAACTTTCGGCCTCACGTTTGCCACCCACTTCGGTATCGAAGAAGCCGGAAAACAGCGGCGTCAAATCCCCCGCATCGGTATGCGCAAACAATAATTTTTGCGCCGGCACCGAGCCCGAGGAATACACCGCCAGCCGATGCCCCGCTGCATGCCACTGGCGTAGTGCCGGGGCAACATCCGGGTACAGCGGCGCGGTGAAATCACCGTCCTGATAGCCAGCCGCCCAGACCATGCCTTGCAGCGCTTTCAGCGCAGTGTGTTTGCGATCGGTATCAATCCAGCCTTGCAGGGTTTCCACGATCACCGCGTCCTGGCAGGCGCTGGCCGAGATTTCGATGGCCACTTGATCCAGCCAGCGGCGCACCTCGGCCGCATGCCCATGTTCGCGCACAAAGCCGGGCAGGGCCGCGCGCGCATACGGAAACAGCACGTCCTTGACAAAGGAAATACTGGAGGTGGTGCCTTCGATATCGGTAAGGATGGTGGTCATGGCAGACGCAGGATTACGCATACCGTGGAAACCGCAACGCGATATCGCTGCCGGTGAAATACCCCACCCAGCCATCCGGTTCGGTGAAAAAACGAATCGCCACGAAACTGGGCTGCGGGCCCATATCAAACCAATGCGTTGCGCCATCGGGAACGGAAATCAGATCACCGGCTTCGCACAGCACTTCATAGACCTTGCCGCCCACGTGCAAATTGAACTGGCCGCTGCCGGCCACGAAGAAGCGCACTTCGTCTTCCTTGTGCGCATGTTCGTCCAGGAACTTGGCGCGCATCGCTTCGCGGTTGGGGTTGTCGGGTGCGATGCTGACCACATCCACACTTTTGAAGCCGCGTGCGGCTACCAGTCGGTCGATATCGGACTGGTAGGCGGCCATGATGGCCTCGGCAGGATCACCGGGAGTCACCGGATGCGCGGGTTGCCATTGCTCGAACGCCACCCCGATATGCTTCAGGGCATCGGCGATGTCGGCGTGTGCATGCAGAGTGTGCGTTGGGGCGTGCGGGTCGTTGTCGTGAAAGATGCGAAGACGGCTCATCAGGATTCCTTTAGCGCGCGCCCAGCCGGCGCATTTCCAGCTCGCAACCGAGCATGAATTCAAACGCATCCAGATGCCGGCGCGCTTCGCTGATGTCGCGACCCCAGGCGTACAGCCCGTGCCCGGCGATCAGATACCCCCATTGGTTGGGTTGGGTGAGCACGGCATCCACGCTGGCAGTCAGCGTGTCCATATCCTGCGAATTGGGCACTACCGGCAAATCCACTTTGGTTTCGTGGGTGGCGTGGCCGCGCAGGGCTTTGAACAGTTCGTAGCCACGCAGCGGTACATGGCCCGTTTCGGCATACAGCAAGCCGGCAATCGTTTGCGTGGGCGAGTGGGTGTGCAGTACCGCGCCCACATCCGGGAACTTGCGATACAAATGGGTGTGCAGTGCGGCTTCCGCCGATGGCCGGTGGTGGGTGGCCACCGGCTCATTGCCCATGTTGACCACCATGATGTCGGCTTCGGTCAGGCGGCCTTTGTCCTTGCCGGAAATGGTGATGGCGGCATGATCGGGCCCCATGCGGATGGAGAAATTGCCGGCAGTGGCCGGGGTAAAGCCCTTGGCAGCCAATTCGCGGGTATGGGTGATGATCTGCGCGGCACAGCCGGCGTACAGATTGTGGTCGAAGGCAGGTGTGTTCATGTGCTCAGTTTAGCCGGTGCCGGCCCGATCCCGAATGCCCATCGGCTTGGCGGGCATGCCGATTATTCAGGCCGCGCTTGTTGCCCGTAGGTCTTGAACTTTTCCACCACCACCGCCATTTCTTCGGCAGATAGATTGCGGGTGTGGCCCAGCGAGCGCGCCAGCAGATATTGGCGTGCCAGATTCTCCACTTCCTCGGCCAGTGCATAGGCGGCTGACAGGCTGA
Source organism: uncultured Thermomonas sp. (assembly GCF_937872235.1). NCBI lineage: Bacteria > Pseudomonadati > Pseudomonadota > Gammaproteobacteria > Lysobacterales > Lysobacteraceae > Thermomonas > uncultured Thermomonas sp. The sequence goes on along the minus strand of NZ_CALMPC010000081.1, from coordinate 6,283 downwards.
TGCCGGTGCTGACCTGACCGTGGTTGCCCATCAAGCATGCACGCAGGCCGCCCTGCAGTGCCTGCATGATGCTGGCCGACAACTCTGGCGTGCCGAAGGTGGCGTAGTCGGTGCAGGGAATACGGTCACCACCGGCCACCGCCACCATGTAATGGAAGGCCGGGATTTCTTCGCCCAAACAGGCCAGTGCGGTGGCGTGGGTGGAATGCACGTGCACCACCGCGTTCATGTCGGGAAAGGCTTGCAGGATGTCGCAGTGGAAGCGCCATTCGCTGGAAGGCAACAACTGCCCCGGTGGGCACTGGCCATCGGCGTGCAGAAACACGATGTCCTCGGGAAGCAAACGGTCGTAGCTGCGCCCGGTGGGGGTAATGAGTAAGCCATCGCGCCAGCGGATGCTGGCATTGCCGGATTTGTTCAGCGACAACCCGCTGGCATTCATCGCCCGGCAGTGGTCAATCAGCGACTGGCGGGCGGCGCGTTCGTGGTCGTGCAAATGATGCGTATTGGGCATGCGCAAAGCATAACGGAAGGCCATCACCAAAAACCCGGCCGAAGCCGGGTTTTTGGTGACGCTAGCCTACGCAATCATGCCTGCGGGCCTTCGTGGAACGGCGGTTCTGCATCCATCTTCGGCGCGTTCGGGTGATCCACGCCGCGTGCCAATTCACTCTTGCGATAGCCATACAGCGCGTACACGATCAAGCCGATGATGGCCCAGCCGAAGAACATACCGATGGTATACATCGACAGGTTCAAGAACAGCAGCAAGCAGCCGGCAATTGCCAGCGGGCACACCACCCACGCCATCGGTGTGCGGAACGGGCGATGGCGGTTGGGCTCGCGCTTGCGCAAGATCAACACACCCGCAGCCACCGCCATGAACGCAAACAAGGTGCCGGAGTTGGAGATGTCGGCCAGGATGCCCACCGGGAACATCGCGGCGAACAGCGCCACGAACACGCCGGTGATCATGGTGACCACGTGCGGAGTCTTGAACTTCGGGTGCACCTTCGACAGCGCTTCCGGCAGCAGGCCGTCGCGCGACATGGTGAAGAAGATGCGGGTCTGGCCGTAGATCATCATCAGCACCACCGATGGCAGTGCGATGGCTGCGGCAAGGCCAATCAGGTTGCCGACTTTGGCAAAGCCGATCATCTTCAACACATGCGCCAACGGCTCCTTGCTGCACACCAGCGCGTCCGAGCCGGCGCAAGCGGCGGCCATTTCCGGGGTGCCCGGGTGCAAGGCGATGCCGTTGACGATCATCGGTTGCGAGCCAATGGAACCCACCGCGCCGTAGCCCACCAGCATGTAGAACACGGTGCACACCAGCAGCGAGCCGATCAGGCCGATCGGAATGTTGCGGTTGGGGTTCTTGGTTTCTTCCGCAGCGGTGGACACCGCATCGAAGCCGACATAGGCGAAGAAAATTGACGCTGCCGCCCCCAGCACGCCGACGCCACCCAGCGGGCTGCCCCAGCCAGTGGGGAAGAACGGTTGGAAGTTCACGTCCTTGGCCGTCGGGACTGCGATGAAGATGAAGGCAGTCAGTGCGATGACCTTGATCAACACCAGGAACGCATTGACCTTGGCAGATTTGGAGGTGCCCAGCACCAGCAGGCCGGTAATCACCAGTGAGATGGTGAATGCCAACACGTTGAAAGCACCGCCATCCATCGGCCCGGTTTTGAGTGCGGTGGGTAATTCAATGCCAGCACTGGCCAATAAACCGTTCATATAGCCGGACCAGCCCACCGCCACCGCGCCGGCCGCCACCGCATATTCCAGCACCAGTGCCCAACCCACTGTCCAAGCGATGGCTTCACCCATCACGGCATAGGTGTAGGTATAGGCAGAGCCGGCCACCGGCACCATCGAGGCCAATTCGGAATACGCCAGTGCGGCAAGTGCGCACACCACGGCGGCAATCACGAACGCCACCATCATGGCTGGGCCGGCTTTCTGGCCAGCTTCGGCGGTCAGCACGAAGATGCCGGTGCCAATAATCGCGCCGATACCCAGCATGGTGAGTTGGAAGGCACCGAGTTGGCGTGTGAGTGCCTTTTTCTCGGCAGTTTCAAGAATCTTGTCAAGCGGCTTGACGCGCTGGAACAGCATCAGGTGACTCCCCGGTGGATGGTGAATGGGCAGCAAGCCCCAGCTCGCCGCAAGCCGCCGACCTTATACGGTCATGGCCATTCAGCACAAGCGCTAGTGGTCATGGCAGGCGATAATGGACGTATTCAGTCATCGGGAACCTGTGTTGCATGGACGCCGAACTTGCCAGCGCCTTGACCACCTATGCCGCACGCTGGCCGCAGGAAGCCGCCACCGTGGCGCTGTTCCACACGCTGCTGGGGGATGCCGAGAACCCGTTCCTGCGCGAACGTCTGGCGGGGCATTTCACCGCATCGTGCTGGCTGGTCAGCGCAGACGGCGCACGCGTGCTGTTGACCCACCATCGCAAGCTGGGGCTGTGGCTGCAACTGGGTGGGCATGCTGATGGCCAGCGTGATTTGAGCGCGGCGGCATTGCGTGAAGCCGAAGAAGAATCCGGACTGACCGGGCTGCGTGTCGAGCCGGCCATTTTTGATCTGGACCGCCACCGCATCCCGATCCACAAAACGGTGCCAGAGCACTGGCATTACGATGTACGGTTTATCGTGCGCGCAGGCACGGATGAGGCGTACACCATCAGTGAGGAATCACTGGATTTGGCATGGCGCGACATTGCCGAGCTGGCCGTGGATGCCGATGCCGACCCGTCGGTGCGGCGCATGGCGGGCAAGTGGTTAGCCCGTCAAGCCGAGGCCTGAACATCAATACAGCACGCGCGTCCGCAACGTGCCCGGGATCGCTGCCAGCTCGTCCTTGATTGCGCCGGCCTTCGCCTCGTCGGCGGTGATGTCGATCACCACATAGCCCAGTTTCGGGTCGGTGCGCAGGAACTGGCCGTCGATATTGACGGCGTGGCGGCTGAAGATGTCGTTGATCTTCGACAACACACCCGGCACGTTGCGATGGATATGCAGCAGGCGCAGGCTGCCGGCGTGTTCGGGCAGGGTCACTTCGGGGAAATTGACCGACGACAGCGTGCTGCCGTTATCGCTGTAGCGCACCAGTTTGGCCGCCACTTCCACGCCGATATTGTCCTGCGCTTCCAGTGTGCTGCCGCCGATATGCGGGGTCAAAATCACGTTGTCCAGACCGCGCAATGGCGACTGGAATTCATCACCATTGGCCTTGGGCTCGACCGGGAATACATCCACCGCCGCACCGCCCAGCTGGCCTGATTGCAGTGCCGCAGCCAAGGCCTCGATCACCACCACGGTGCCGCGCGCGGCATTGATCAGATGCGCGCCGCGCTTCATTTTCGCAATCTGTTCGGCACCGATCATCCATTGCGTGGACGGCGTTTCCGGCACATGCAGCGTCACAATATCGGCGCGTGCCAGCAGATCCTCCAGCCCGGCTGCCGGCTGCGCATTACCCAGCGCCAGCTTGGTGTCGATATCGTGGAAAATCACCCGCATGCCCAGTGCTTCGGCCAGCACGCCCACCTGGGTGCCGATATGGCCGTAGCCCACGATACCAAGGGTCTTGCCGCGCACCTCGTGGCTGCCGGTGGCGGCTTTCGACCACCCGCCGCGATGGCATTCGGCATTTTTTTGCGGGATCCCGCGTGCCAGCAGCACGGCTTGCGCCACCACCAACTCGGCCACGCTGCGGGTATTGGAGTAGGGCGCATTGAAGACCGGAATGCCGGCCTGTTCGGCAGCCTCCAAATCCACTTGATTGGTGCCGATGCAGAAGCAGCCAATCGCCAGCAAGCGCTTGGCATCGGTCAAGACCTCGGCGCTGAGCTGGGTGCGCGAACGCAGGCCGACGATATGCGCCTCACTGATGCGCGCCTTCAGCTCGTCTTCCGGCAGTGCCTTGCTGTGGTATTCGATCTGGCTGTAGCCGGCGGCCTGGAAGATCTCCACCGCGGTCTGACTGACGCCTTCCAGCAGCAGCACCCGGATGTCCTGTTTCGGGAAGGAGGTCTTCTTGCTGGCCATGCGTGCAGGGTTCCGGGCGGGGAGTGAAGCCCGACTATAGCCACAAATCAATCGCAATTGTTGCACTGCGACATGCTATTTTTCGAGCAACCCATGCCAAATGATTGTCCAGTGCGGCGGATGTGCCAGCGATGCTGGTCACTGTCTTCGCACGTCAGGAATACCGCCCATGACCGATCCCCGCCTTGCTTCACTGAACGCTGCGCTGCCTGCACTGCGCCTGCTGACTGATCCGGCCGATCTGCAGCACTACGGCCGCGACTGGACCCGGCGCTGGGCGCCCGCGCCCTTGGCCATTGCCCTGCCAAGCAGTGTGGATGAGGTGCAGGCGGTGGTGCGCTGGGCCAATGCGCAGGGCGTGGCCATCGTGCCTTCGGGCGGCCGCACCGGTCTGTCGGGGGGGGCGGTGGCGGCCAAAGGGGAGTTGGTCATCAGCCTGGAGCGCATGCATAAGGTGCTGGCCTTCGATGCGGTGGATCGCACGCTCACGGTGCAGGCCGGGATTGCCTTGCAAACTGCACAAGACGCCGCCCGCGACCACGGCTTGCAGTACCCGGTGGATTTTGCGTCACGCGGCTCGTGCAGCATCGGTGGCACGATCGCTACCAATGCCGGCGGTATTCGTGTGGTGCGTTATGGCAACACGCGCGAGTGGGTGGCTGGGTTGAAAGTGGTCACCGGCAGCGGCGAGCTGGTCGAGCTTGGGCGTGCGCTGGTGAAAAATTCCAGTGGTTACGACTTGCGGCATCTGATGATTGCCTCGGAAGGCACCCTGGGCCTGATCGTCGAGGCCACGCTCAAGCTCACCGACCCACCGCCGCCCAGCAATGTCATGTTGCTGGCGCTGCCCTCGTTCGATGCACTGATGCAGGTGTTTGCCGCATTCCGTGCGCGCTTGCAATTGCAGGCCTTCGAATTTCTGACCGATGTGGCGCTCAAACACGTCCTTGCACATGGCGCGCAGCCGCCCTTCGCGGAAACGCATCCGTATTACGTTGTGACGGAGTTTGCCAGCGATGCAGCGAATGAAAGCGAGGCGCTGGCTGCGTTCGAGCAGTGCATGGAACAGGGGCTCGTCAGTGATGGCGTGATCAGCGCCAGCGACACACAAGCCGCGCAGCTCTGGCGTTTGCGTGAGGGCATCACCGAAAGTCTGGCCAAGTATGTACCGTACAAAAATGATGTGTCGGTGCGCATTTCCGCGATGCCGGCGTTTTTGCTGGCCACGCAAGCCTTGCTTGGCAAGGAATACCCGCAGTTCGAGGTGGTGTGGTTTGGCCATATCGGCGATGGCAACTTGCACATCAACATCCTGAAGCCCGACGCCATGTCGCAGGCCGACTTCGTGGCCGATTGCGAACGGGTGACCAAACTGCTGGCGCAAGTCCTGGAAGCACACGGCGGCAGCATCTCCGCCGAACACGGTATTGGCCTGGTGAAGAAGCCTTACTTGGGCTGCACCCGCAGCGCCACTGAAATCGCGCTGATGCGCGGGATCAAGGCGGTGCTGGATCCCAATGGCATCCTGAATCCGGGCAAAGTGTTCGATTGATCAACCGGCGACTAGTCGCGCATCCAGTCGTTTGCGCAGTTCAGGCCATTCTGTATCGATGATGGAATAGCAGACGGTATCGCGCAGGCTGCCGTCCTTGTGGCGTTTGTGTTGGCGCAGCACGCCATCCTGGTGCGCGCCCAAACGCTCGATGGCGGCCTGCGAGCGCAGGTTGGCGTGGCTGGTATGCAGGTACACCGTGCGCATGCCCAAGGCTTCGAAGGCGTGGCCCAGCAACAGGCGCTTGCAGGTGGTGTTGACGTGGCTGCGCTGCACGCTGGCGCGGTACCAGGTGTAGCCAATCGCCAGCGTGGGCACGCTGCTGTCGATGTCGTAATAGCGGGTACTGCCCAGCACCTGGCCAGCGGCGTCCAGCACTGCAAATGGCAGCATCGTGCCGGCGTGCTGCCCGGCCAGTGCTGCTTCGATATAGGCACGGACGTCGGCAGGATTGGCTGCGGGCACGCTGGTGAAATTCAGGGTGGCCAGTGCGCCATCGCAGCTGGCGTCGATCAGGCCATCGACATGCGCCAGCGCCAGCGGTTCAAGCCGGACTCCGTGGGCTTTGAGGACGATGGGGGTGAGGACTGCGTGCATGTGCGGAAGGTGTCGGGATCAGTCGGCGCGCCCGCCAAATTCACCGGTGGTGGTGTTGACCCACACTTTT
>NZ_CALMPC010000080.1:0-52707 GCF_937872235.1 uncultured Thermomonas sp. | reverse complement strand
CCAACTTGCCGTAGATCGGCTCGCCCCAGCCAGGCGGCACGCCATCGGCCACCGCCATGACCTTCGCGCCGACCGAATCGCCGGACTTGCGCAGCGCGTCCATGTAGCTTTCCAGCTCGGCCACCTGCTCTGCGCAAGGCCAGAAGAACGGATTGCCTTCCACCGCGCTCCAGTCGTGCAAACGTGGCACGACATCGCCGATCTGGGTCATGCAGCCGCGCACGGTGACGCCACGCTGGACCAACCACTTCTTGGCGATGACCGCGGCAGCCACGCGCAGTGTGGTCTCGCGCGCGCTGCTGCGCCCGCCGCCGCGCGGATCGCGGGTGCCGTACTTCTGCCAATAGCTGTAGTCGGCATGGCCGGGGCGGAACTGCGCGGCGATCTTCGCGTAGTCCTTGCTGCGCTGGTCGGTGTTGCGAATCAGCAGCGCGATCGGCGTGCCGGTGGTGACGCCTTCATACACGCCGCTGAGGATTTCGACCTCGTCCGCTTCGTGCCGCGCCGAGGTATGGCGGGTCTTGCCGGTGGCACGGCGCGAAAGATCGTGGGCGAAGTCTTCTGGCGCGATGGCGATGCCGGGCGGACAGCCGTCGAGGACGCAGCCGATGGCCGGCCCATGCGACTCGCCAAAAGTGGTGACGCGCAGCAGATGGCCGAAGGTGTTCAAGGGCTGATCCGTGACCCCGATGGGGACGATGAAAACGGGCTAACGGCGGAAAGATGCCGCATTGCAGCAAATGTAACAGCATTGAAATGCTGCAGCGCAAATCTTCGGTCTTTGTGCCATAAAAAAACCGGATGCCCAATGTGAATTGGACATCCGGTCTGGATCACGACTACACATCTGGTGGGCACTGAGGGGATCGAACCCCCGACCCGCTCCGTGTAAAGGAGCCGCTCTACCGCTGAGCTAAGTGCCCGGAGCCGACATTATCGCAGGCCAGTGCGCGCAGCGAAACCACCAAAATGCAAAAGCCCGGCATTTAGCCGGGCTTTTGCGCGAAAACTTTGCGCTGCGATCAGTTGACCGCGTCCTTCAATGCCTTGCCTGCCTTGAACGCGGGGTTCTTGGAGGCCTTGATCTTGATGGTGTCGCCAGTACGCGGGTTGCGGCCGGTGCGGGCGCCGCGCTTGCGAACCGAGAAGGTACCGAAGCCCACGAGGGTCACGGTGTCGCCCTTCTTGAGGGCCTTGGTAACGGCAGCGATCATCGCATCGACAGCACGGCCGGCATCGGCCTTGGTCAGTTCAGCGCCATCGGCTACGGCTTCGATGAAATCAGCTTTGTTCATTGGTGTATTGGCTCCGTTGCGGTTGTTGGTGCAAGAAATCGGTTGACCAAAATAAAGGCGCTCCCCTGCCTGTGCTTTGGGCTTACCGCAGCGAGAACAGGTGCACGCCACGGTTGCCAAACTTTATACCAGCGCCATTTCCTGCATGCAACACGAAAACAAGCTCTGGTGCGGGTTTCAGCGGTTCATTTGGGATCAGGTCGCATTTTCCCCATATTCAGTGCTTGAGCGAAGGGCGGGTGGTGCCCTTCCCCCTGCCTTTTGGCACTGCGGCCCGCACGCGCACAGCGGGCGTTTTGGCCGCCGCCTTGCCAGCCGTCTTGCGTGCTGGAGCCGGTTGCACCAGCGCAAGCTCCAGCACTTCGTCGATCCATTTCACCGGCACGATCTTCAAGTTCCGGGTCACTGTCGCCGGCAGGTCGGCAAGATCCTTGCGGTTTTCCTCCGGGATCAGCACCGTCTTGATCCCACCACGCAAAGCCGCCAGCAATTTCTCTTTCAGCCCACCAATGGCGCTTACACGGCCACGCAAGGTGATCTCGCCGGTCATCGCCAGATCATGCCGCACTGGCACTTTGGTCAGCATCGACACCAGCGCGGTGGCCATTGCAATACCCGCACTGGGGCCATCCTTCGGTGTGGCGCCATCGGGCACATGCACATGCACATCGTGCTTTTGCAGGAAATCAATTTCGATGCCCAGTTGCGCCGCGCGCGCGCGCACCACCGACAGCGCCGCCGATGCCGATTCTTTCATCACATCGCCCAACTGCCCGGTCAGGATGACCTGCCCCTTGCCCGGCACCAAAGTGGACTCGACTTGCAACAGATCGCCCCCCACTTCGGTCCATGCCAAGCCGGTGACCAAGCCGATTTCGTTCTCTGCCTCGGCGCGGCCAAAATCAAAGCGCTGCACCCCCAGATACTTGGCCAGGTTCTTGCCATTCACGGTGATCGTCTTGGGTGTGCTGCCTTTGGCCTGCGGGCCTTGCAGCGCAATATCCTTGACCACTTTGCGGGCAATCTTGGCTAGCTCGCGCTCAAGGTTACGCACGCCTGATTCCCGCGTGTAATAACGAATGATGTCGGTAATCGCCGCCTCGGCAATCACCAATTCGACCTCACGCAGACCGTTGGCCTTGATCTGCTTGGGCACCAGATAGCGGCTGGCGATATTGAGCTTTTCTTCCTCGGTGTAACCGGGAATCCGGATCACTTCCATGCGATCGAGCAATGGACCTGGAATGTTCATTGAATTGGACGTTGCCACGAACATCACTTCGGACAAATCCAGATCGACTTCCAGGTAGTGGTCGTTGAAGGCGTGATTTTGCTCGGGATCCAACACTTCCAGCAAGGCCGAAGAAGGATCGCCACGGAAGTCCATCGACATCTTGTCGATTTCGTCGAGCATGAACAGCGGATTCTTGCTACCCGCCTTGTTCAGATTCTGCACGATCCGGCCGGGCATCGAGCCCACATACGTGCGCCGATGGCCGCGAATCTCGGCTTCATCGCGCACGCCACCGAGTGCCATGCGCACGAATTTGCGGTTGGTGGCCTTGGCAATACTTTGCCCCAGCGAGGTTTTGCCTACGCCAGGCGGCCCCACCAAGCACAAGATGGGGCCCTTCATTTTCGAGACCCGTGACTGCACCGCCAAATATTCCAGGATGCGGTCCTTGACCTTCTCCAACCCGTAATGGTCTGCATCCAGCGTGTCTTGCGCGGCCTTCAAATTCTTGCGCACCTTGCTGCGCACGTCCCACGGCACGCCCAATAACCAATCCAAGTAATTGCGCACCACACCCGCCTCGGCCGACATCGGTGACATCTGCTTGAGCTTGGCGAGTTCAGTCTTGGCTTTGGTTTCCACCGCCTTGGGCATCTTGGCCGCAGCAATTTTCTTGGCGATTTCTTCCAGCTCATTGGGCGCTTCATCCAGCTCACCCAGCTCTTTCTGGATAGCCTTCATCTGCTCGTTGAGGTAGTACTCGCGCTGGCTTTTTTCCATCTGCGTCTTGACCCGCCCGCGAATGCGCTTTTCCATCTGCTGCACATCAATTTCACCCTCTACCAACCCCACCAGCAATTCCAAGCGCTCGGCGGTATCCAGGGTTTCCAGCAGTTTTTGCTTATCGGCAAGACGCACGCCCAGATGCGCAGCCACGGTATCGGCCAGGCGCTCGGGCTCTTCAATCCCGGCCAAGGTTTGCAGCAACTCCGGCGGCAATTTGCGATTGGTCTTGATGTACTGCTCAAACAGCGCCAGCAGCGTGCGCCCGATGGCCTGGACTTCACGCGGCTCGCGGCTGATCGGGACAGGCACATCCTGCGCATCGGCAAATAGCGCACCATCATGCGCATGCACGTGCTGTACGCGCGCGCGCGTCACGCCTTCCACCAACACCTTGATGGTGCCATCCGGCAACTTCAGAAGTTGCAGCACCTGCGCCAAAGTACCCACCGAGTGCAGATCGGTGGCACCAGGGTCGTCGGTCTCCGGGGAGGTCTGCGCCACCAGCAAAATGCGTTTATCCCCTTCCACGGCAATATCGAGTGCGCGAATGGATTTTTCGCGCCCCACGAACAGCGGGATCACCATATGCGGGAACACCACCACGTCACGCAGCGGCAACACTGGGAGGATGTGGGCAGTAGAGTCAGTAGGGGCAGACATGCAAGATCTCCTGGTGCGGCACTGCAATCACAATGCCTGACTCGTTTATGGGGTTGTTGTCGCCGTGTTGCAAGCATTTTTGCAACAACAGAAAAACAATCTGCAAATCAATACGTTACCGAATCCAAAAAACAAACAAGCCGCCCGAAGGCGGCTTGCGGGAGCCACCGGCAGGCAACTCAATCGGCAGCTGCCACCTTGGCCGGGGCACTTTGGTAGATCAGATATGGCTCGGACTTGTGCTCGATCACGGATTCATCCACCACCACCTTGCTGACGTTTTCCAGCGAGGGCAGGTCATACATGGTGTCCAACAATACTGATTCGACGATGGTGCGCAGGCCACGTGCACCGGTCTTGCGCTTGATTGCTTTTTTGGCAATCGCAGCCAGCGCGTCGGGACGGATTTCCAGCTCCACGCCCTCCATGTCAAACAATTTCTTGAACTGCTTGGTGATGGCATTTTTGGGCTCGGTCAAAATCTTGATCAGCGCCGCTTCGTCCAGCTCCTCCAGCGTTGCTACCACCGGCAAGCGGCCGACAAATTCCGGAATCAAGCCATACTTGATCAAGTCTTCCGGTTCCACTTGCGACAACACCTGGCCGATATCTGCCTTGCGTTCGGCACTCTTGACCTTGGCGCCAAAGCCAATCCCGCCAGATTCGCTGGAACGTTGCTGAATCACCTTGTCCAACCCGGCAAACGCGCCACCCACAATGAACAGGATATTGCGGGTATCGACTTGCAAGAACTCCTGCTGCGGATGCTTGCGGCCACCCTGCGGCGGCACGCTGGCCAAGGTGCCTTCGATCAGCTTGAGCAGCGCCTGCTGTACGCCCTCACCAGAGACATCGCGGGTGATCGACGGGTTTTCGCTCTTGCGCGAAATCTTGTCGATTTCATCGATGTACACAATGCCCTGCTGCGCTTTTTCGACATCGTAATCGCATTTTTGCAGCAGCTTCTGAATGATGTTTTCCACGTCCTCACCGACGTAACCGGCTTCGGTCAGGGTGGTGGCATCGGCCATGGTAAACGGCACATTGAGCATGCGTGCCAACGTTTCCGCCAGCAGCGTCTTGCCCGAGCCGGTGGGGCCCACCAGCAGGATATTGGATTTTGCCAGCTCGATGTCGTCCGACTTCTGTCGACTCTCGATGCGCTTGTAGTGGTTGTACACCGCCACCGCCAGCGTTTTTTTCGCACGCTGCTGGCCAATCACGTATTGATCGAGTACTTCGAGAATCTCGCGCGGCTTGGGCAGCGAACTGCGGCTGGACTGCGCCTTTTCCTCAAGCTCCTCGCGGATGATGTCGTTGCACAACTCCACGCATTCATCGCAGATGAACACACTGGGCCCTGCGATCAGCTTGCGTACCTCGTGCTGACTCTTTCCACAGAAGGAGCAGTACAGGATCTTGCTGTTGTCGCCGGTGTTGCGTCCCTGACGGTCTTCGCTCATTCGCCACTCACTTGCCGCGCATCCGCGCTTTCGGCCCGAGAATACCATATGCACCCGCCGGGCCTGACAGGCCGGTGCATCCCTGATTTATCGCCGGCGCAATCCAGTATCGGGGCTGCGCAGGCTGGTTCAATTGGCTTGAATCGACTCGTCCGGACGCCGCACCAGCACTTCATCTACCAAGCCGTATTCACGCGCAGCCTGGGCACTCTTGAAGTTGTCACGGTCGGTATCGCGGGCAATAGTTTCGATCGGCTGGCCAGTGTGGCGTGCCAAAATCTCATTCAAGCGTTCGCGCATCGTCAAGATTTCACGTGCCTGAATGTCGATATCAGTGGCTTGGCCCTGTGCACCGCCCAGCGGCTGGTGAATCATCACGCGCGAATTGGGTAGCGCATAGCGCTTGCCCGAAGCACCCGCTGCCAGCAACACCGCACCCATCGAGCAGGCTTGACCCACGCAAATGGTGCTCACGTCCGGCTTGATGTATTGCATGGTGTCGTAGATCGCCATGCCCGCAGTGACGATCCCGCCAGGCGAGTTGATGTACAGACTGATGTCTTTCTCGGGGTTTTCCGCCTCGAGGAACAACATCTGTGCCAACACCACATTGGCCACGTGATCGTCGATACCGCCCACCAGGAAAATCACGCGCTCCTTCAACAGGCGCGAGTAGATGTCGTAGGCGCGCTCACCGCGGCTGGTCTGTTCGACCACCATCGGCACCAAATTGAGAGCTTTGATCGGATCCATGGGTACTCGCTGCGAAAGACGTGTGTTGCGGGATGACTGTCGACTACCTTGCCAGACCGCCGCCGAAGCGGCGAGTTCCGGCAGTCGCAGGCTTACGAGTTAAGTGCGTCCTGGAAGCTCAGGGCTTGCTCGGTATGCTGAGCACGCTCCGCAATCCAGTCGATGACCTGTTCTTCCATAACGCGGTTCTGCAAGCCCTGCATCAACTGTTGGTCATTGCGATACAGCGCGATCACCTGTTCCGGCTGCTCGTAGGTCGATGCAATCAGGCGCATGGTCTCATTCAGGCGCTCGGGCTCCAGACGCAGATCATTGCGGCGGGCAACCTCACCCACCAACAGGCCGACCAATACGCGCTTGCGCGCAGCCTCCTGGAACGCGGACGGATCGGCATTCAATTGCTGACCTTGGCGGCGCGCTTGTTCGGCGGCATTGGCTTGCAGCGCATTGGCTTCGTTTTCAACCAGACGCGGCGGCAATTCCACATCCTTGTAAGCGGCAACCAATTGGTCACCCACTTCGCGGCGCAAGCGGTTCATCAGCGCACCCTTGAGTTCACGCTCCAGGTTGCTGCGAATGTCTGCCTTGAATTGTTCGATGTCACCGCTCTTGACACCGAAGCTGCGAATGAAAGCGGCATCAATGTCAGGCAACGCCTGCTCAAACACTTCACCCAGTTTGAAGGTGGATGTCAACGTTTTGCCGGCAAATTGCACGGCGTGCCAGTCTGCCGGCAGGGTCACATCCAGCGTTTTTTCTTCACCCGCCTGCATTCCAACCAGTGCGGTTTCAACCTCCGGATACATCGCCGCAGTGCCCAGCACGGTACTGGTCTTTTCCACGCCTTCCGCAGGCATACGGGCGCCGTCGAGGATGCTGTAGGTTTCCACATTGACCAGATCGCCGGCCTTGGCAGCGCGCTCGACCTTGCTCCAGCTGCCGCGCTGCTGACGCAGGTTTTCCAGCATGCGATCGATATCGGCATCAGTCACTTCCGCTGTATGCCGAACCACTTCCAGCTTGGTCATGTCGAGGTCGCCAAATTCCGGCACCAGCTCGACCGCAGCCACATACTTCAGCTCACCTTCGGCAGCATCTTCTCCCGGCGTCACTTGTGGCAGACCGGCCACGCGCAATTCGTTTTCGCGCACGGCTTGATCCAGCCCCTGGCGCAACAGGCCATCCACGATTTCGGCGCGCACCTGGCCGCCATAACGCTGCTCAACCACCTTGGTCGGCACCTTGCCTGGGCGAAAGCCCTTGATGCGCACGTTGTGCGCGATTTCGCGCAGGCGGCTGCCGATTTGCGCTTCGACGTCGCCTGCGGGCAGGCTGAGGATGACGCGGCGCTCGAGGTTGCCGGTGGATTCGACCGAGACTTGCATGATGCGATGACTCCTGGGCGGGCATGTCACAGCCCGGTTGCGGGTACGAAGGGTTGGACGGGCGCAGCATGGCCGCGCGGAACGTACTAGTTTCGCCGATTTTGCCCGTTCGCGCCACCTGTCTGATGGAATGGCGTTGACATGCGACGCCTAGCGCTGGACAATGCCGGGCCTTTCGTAGCGCTGGCGTGCCACGACAGGGAACAGGAAGCATCCACCAAGTGTCTTCGAAATGTTCGGTTCCATCGTCGGGGTATAGCGCAGTCTGGTAGCGCGCCTGCTTTGGGAGCAGGATGTCGGGGGTTCGAATCCCTCTACCCCGACCATTTCGGTACCGTACGATGCACCACTCCGGATCGGGCGCCCGTAGCTCAACCGGATAGAGCACCGGCCTTCTAAGCCGGTGGTTGCAGGTTCGATTCCTGCCGGGCGCGCCATTGTTGTGAAGGTTTGAGGTTTTTTGTGGTGGCTGTAGCTCAGTTGGTTAGAGTCCTGGATTGTGATTCCAGTTGTCGGGGGTTCGAGTCCCCTCAGCCACCCCACTTCTTCGCTTGTTGTTGCATTGCAGCGCTTGCAAGAATTGGATTGTTTGCTACAATTTCGCTTCTTTCGGGGCCGTTAGCTCAGTTGGTAGAGCAGTTGACTCTTAATCAATAGGTCCAAGGTTCGAATCCTTGACGGCCCACCAATCCCGAAACGCCCGGCCTTACCGCCGGGCGTTTTCTTTCGCGCCACATCAACGATTCGAACCAAGGTTCACCCGTTATGCGAGCGGCTTTTCGTGCTTCGCATCAGGTCGCTGCGGAGTGAATATCCCGGATGTCGCCCAGCTCACGCAGCAGCGTCGTGGCATAGCAGCCCGGCGGCAGGGCAAAACGCAGCTCCAATGCGCCGTCACCGTGCCATGCCCATGCCAGTTCTACCGGCCGCAGGCGCAAGTTGCGGCGTTCTTGCTGCAGCTCGGCACGCTCCAGGCCGCGCTGCAATCTTGATGCGGTATCGCCTGCCAGTGCAGCCAATTCAAACGCGCGTGCGGGCCCACTCGTGCGCAATTGGCCTGCGCCCCACAACGGGCCGGTGGGATGAATATCGAATGCCTGCAGCCGTGCCTGCAACTCGGGCGTGAGGGCTTCCGGCCCGAACACGCTACGGCTGCCGTCCAGCATCCACACTTCGCCGTCAAGCGCAGCATTCCAGGTGCCCGCCGCAACCCGCGCCGACAACACGCGGTTGAACAATTCAGCACGTGCTGCCGACAACAGCAGACTGCGCTCTTCGCGCTTGACCCTGCGCCCGGCAAACATCGCCACCGCCTGCTGTACGTTGTCGCCTTTGCGGCCAAAGCGCTGTTCGCCGAAATAGTTGGGCACGCCGTGTGCGGCAATCGCCTGCAAGCGCTGTTCAATCGCCACACGTTCGCCCTCCAACTCACGCAGCACCAACACGAAGCGGTTGCCCGCCAGTGCGCCACGCGGCAGCTTGCGCAAATGCCATGCGTGTTCCAGCACACGCAAATCGTCGCTTTGCAATAAGCCGATATCGGGTGCGATCTTTTTCGGAATCCACACCGAAAACCGCTGCCGGGTGACGGCATGGCGATCCTTCAGGCCCGCATAGCCAATTGCGGATTCGGCAACGCCGGCCCACTGCGCAATCGTTTTGGCGGCGAACGCGGTGTTCATGCCGCGTTTTTCGATGCTGATGAGCAGATGCTCACCCGCACCACTGGGCTCGAACCCCGGCAATTCTTCCACGAAGAAATCTGCATCCGTGCTGCGAATATGCGCACCCAGTACCGCAGCGCCGTGAGCGCAAGGCAGCTCCATCACGGCCGCTCCAACAAACACACCGCCTGCGCGGCGATGCCCTCGCTACGCCCGGTGAAGCCCAAGGTTTCGGTGGTGGTGGCTTTCACGCTCACCGCGTCCACCGCAATCCCAAGATCGCAGGCAATGCACGCGCGCATCGCCTGCGCATGCGGGCCCACTTTGGGTCGCTCGCAAATCACGGTGATATCGCAATTGCCTACCTGCCAGCCACGCCCGCGAATCAGCGCGGTGCAGTGACGCAAGAAACTGCGGCTGTCTGCATCTTTCCAGCGCGCATCCGTGGGCGGGAAGTGCATGCCGATATCGCCTAGCGCCAACGCGCCCAGCATGGCATCGCACAACGCGTGCAGCACCACGTCGCCATCGGAATGCGCCCGCAAGCCATGCGTATGTGCGATGCGCACACCACCCAGCATGATGTGATCACCACTGCCGAAGGCATGGACGTCAAACCCTTGACCAATGCGCATGCTCATGCCGCCCTCGCCAACAAAAATTCCACCAACGCCAAATCCGCCGGGGTGGTGACTTTGAGATTATCTTCGCGGCCTTCCACCAGTACCGGATGCAGGCCCAACCGCTCTACCGCCATCGCCTCGTCCGTCACCGTCACCCCTGCGGCCTGCGCCGCCTGCAGTGCGCGTTGCAACAGGTCACGGCGAAACGCTTGTGGCGTCAGTGCGCGCCACAGGCCGGCGCGTGGCACGGTGGCTTCGATGCGGTGATCGGCATCTGAAGCCTTCAAGGTATCGCGCACCGGCGCGGCCAAAATCGCACCATCTCGCTGCACGTTGGCAGCGGCAATCAATGTCGATAAATCACCGCCGTGCACATTGGGGCGTGCGGCATCGTGCACCAATAGCAAAGCATCGTGCGCCACGTTTTCTGGCAGCGCATGCAGCGCCGCCAGCACCGAATCGGCGCGCTCAAGGCCGCCCACACAGGTCACCACCGGCTTGCCGTGCAGGGTTGTCCAACCCGGCCAATGCGGGTCGTCCGCTGCCAACGCCACTACCGCGCCATCCATCTGCGGGTGCGCAAGCAATGCCTCCAGCGCGTGCCCAATCAACGGTTTGCCCGCCGCATGCAGATATTGCTTGGGCACATCGCCACCGAAGCGGCGGCCGCTACCGGCAGCCGGTACCAACGCCCAGATCATGGCGTGACGTCATCCGGGTCGGCTACTGGCTCATCGACGGCGGCATCGGCAGGCGCCGGTGCAGCCGTTGTTTGCGGCGTTCCAGGTTGCGCAACAGGTAGCTTTTCTGGAGTTGCCACAGGCGCAGGTGCAAGTGCTGGCTCCGCAGCTCGCGGTGGCGCAGATTGCACCGCCGCGTGGTCGATCACGCGGTAAAAGGTCTCGCCAGGCTTGACCAGACCCAGCTCACTACGCGCACGCTCCTCCACTGCTTCGCCACCACTTTTGAGGTCAGCCACTTCCGCTGCAAGCGCGTCATTGCGCGCTTGCAGCTTGCCGTTCTCGGATTGCTGGGCCAGCACTTGTGCATTCAACGCCACCACATCGGCCTGCCCGCCGTGGCCGTACCACAGCTTGTATTGCAATGCGGCCAGCAGCAACGCCAGCGCGAGCAACACACCCAGCAGTCGCATCCAGGGGCTCCGTCAGCGCTCGATCGACACGAAGGCATCGCGCCCGGCGTAGCGTGCCGCGCTGCCCAACTGCTGCTGGATGCGCAGCAATTGGTTGTACTTGGCCACGCGGTCGCTACGACACAGCGAGCCGGTCTTGATCTGGGTGGCGGTGGTGGCCACCGCGATATCGGCAATCGTGGTGTCTTCGGTTTCACCCGAGCGATGCGAGATGATCGCCGCGTACTTGGCCGCATCGGCCATCGCGATGGCTTCCAGCGTTTCACTGAGCGTACCGATTTGGTTGACCTTGATCAGAATGGCATTGGCCACACCACGACTGATGCCGTCGCGGAAGATGCGTGGATTGGTGACGAACACATCATCGCCCACCAATTGCACCTTGCCGGCCAAGCGATCGGTGAGCTGCTTCCAACCGTCCCAATCGTCTTCGCCCATGCCGTCTTCAATGGTGATGATGGGGTACTGCGCGCACCAATGCGCCAGGAAGTCCACGAACTGTTCGGAGCTGAGCCGCTTGCCTTCGCCAGTGAGATTGTATTTGCCATTTTCGTAAAACTCGGTGGCCGCACAATCCAACCCCAGCATCACGTCTTCGCCAGCCTTGTAGCCGGCCTTGCCGATCGCTTCAAGGATCACTTCCAACGCCTCTTCATTGCTGCGCAGATCGGGGGCGAAACCGCCCTCGTCGCCCACCGCAGTGGACAGGCCGCGCCCCTTCAGCACCGACTTCAGCGCATGGAAAATTTCGGTCCCACTACGCAGCGCTTCGGAGAACGAATCAAAGCCGACCGGCAGCACCATGAACTCCTGCAGGTCGACGTTGTTGTCGGCATGCGCGCCACCATTGATGATGTTCATCATCGGCACCGGCAACACCGGGGTTGCGCCAGTCAGGCTGGCAAGGTATTGCCACAGTGCCAGCTTTTTCGATGCGGCCACCGCATGCGCCGCCGCCATCGAAACGCCCAACAAGGCATTGGCACCCAAGCGGCCTTTGTTGTCGGTGCCATCCAGATCAATCAGACGTTTGTCCAGACCGGCCTGATCGGCCGCATCAAATCCGCGCAGGGTGTCGGCAATCGTGCCATTGACGTGGCCCACCGCTTTCAACACACCCTTGCCCAGATAGCGGGTTTTATCGCCATCGCGCAGTTCCACCGCCTCCTTGCTGCCGGTGGATGCGCCCGACGGTACCGCGGCGCGGCCAAACGAGCCATCGCTCAGTGCGACCTCCGCTTCCAAGGTGGGGTTGCCGCGGCTATCCAGAATTTCGCGGGCGTGGATGTGGGTAATCGTGGTCATCGTGTGGGCGTCGCTGAGTAGTCGTAGGGGATTACAGGGAGTGTTCCAGAAAACCGCTGCGTTTGGTAATCGCATCGAGTTCCAGCAAGGTGGTCAGCAAGGCTTCCATCTTGCCCAATGGCCACGCATTGGGGCCGTCGGACAACGCCTTGCTGGGATCCGGATGGGTTTCCATGAAGATACCGGCCACGCCTGCCGCAATCGCAGCGCGCGCCAGCACCGGCACGAATTCGCGCTGACCACCGCTGGTGCTGCCCTGCCCGCCCGGCAATTGCACCGAGTGAGTAGCATCAAACACCACCGGGCAACCGGTCTGGCGCATCACGCTCAGCGAGCGCATGTCGCTGACCAGATTGTTGTAGCCAAAACTGGCACCGCGCTCGCACACCATGATCTGCTGGTTGCCGGTGGACTTGGCCTTCTCCACCACCGGGGCCATGTCCCACGGCGACAAGAATTGGCCTTTCTTGATGTTGACCGGCTTGCCGGTGGCGCAAACTTTGGTGATGAAGTCGGTCTGCCTCACTAAAAAGGCAGGTGTTTGCAGCACATCCACCACCGAGGCGACTTCGTCCATCGGCGTGTATTCGTGGACGTCGGTCAGCACCGGCACGCCGATCTGACGTTTGACTTCCGCCAACACACGCAGGCCTTCTTCCATGCCGGGGCCGCGGAAACTCGATATCGATGTGCGATTGGCTTTGTCGAAACTCGACTTAAAGATGAAGTGGATGCCAAGCCGGCCGGTGATTTCCTTCAATTGCCCGGCCACATCCAATTGCAGCTGTTCGCTTTCCACCACGCAGGGCCCGGCGATCAGGAACAACGGGTGTTCCAAGCCCACATCAAAGCCGCAAAGTTTCATGGATGCACTCACTTCTGGTTGCTCGCCTTGCGCTCACGCGCGGCCTTGATGAACCCCACAAACAGTGGATGCCCGCTGCGCGGGGTGGATAAAAATTCCGGGTGCGCTTGGCAGGCTAGGAACCACGGATGCGCGGTTTGTGGCATTTCGATCATCTCCACCAACAAGTCATCCATCGACTTGGCCGAGATCACCATGCCCGCGGCTTCCAACTGCTCACGATAGCCGTTATTGAATTCGTAGCGATGGCGGTGCCGTTCACCCACCACATCCTTGCCGTACAACGCATGCGCCAGCGTCCCCGGCTTGACGCGCTGTTCTTGCAGACCAAGACGCATGGTGCCGCCCAAGTCGGAGCCCTCATCACGGCGCTCGATGTCACCACTTTGCGTGCGCCATTCGGTGATCAGGCCGATTACCGGATGCTTGGCTTGCTTGTCATTTTCGGTACTGTTGGCACCCTCCAACCCAGCCAAATGGCGGGCCACATCCACCACTGCTGCCTGCATGCCATAGCAGATGCCAAAGTACGGCAGTCCGGTTTCCCGCGCATATTTCGAGGTCAACACCTTGCCTTCGAAACCGCGATCGCCAAACCCGCCGGGCACCAGTACGCCATCCACGCCAGCCAACACCTGCGCCGCGCCTTCGCGCTCCACGTCTTCGGCTTCCAGCCACTTCAGCGTCACCTTGGTGCGCTGGCGAATGCCGCCGTGCTTGAGCGCTTCGCCCACCGATTTATAGGCGTCCTGGTGATCCACATATTTGCCGACCACGGCAATGGTGACGGCATCATCCGGGTGGCTGGCGGCATCGACCACCGCATCCCATTCGGACAGATCTGCCTCGGCCGCAGACAAATGCAGCTGATCCACCACGATCTGATCCAGCGCCTGCGCATGGAACCAGCGTGGAATCTTGTGGATGTTGTCCAGATCAATGGCCGAGATCACCGCCTTTTCAGGCACATTGGTGAACAGCGCGATCTTGCGGCGCTCGCCCTCGGGCAGCGGCTGTTCGCTACGGCAAATCAGCACGTCCGGCTGAATGCCAATACTGCGCAATTCCTTCACCGAATGCTGGGTGGGCTTGGTTTTGAGTTCGCCGGCGGCAGCAATGTAGGGCACCAAGGTCAGGTGCATGAACATCGCCTTGTCGGCACCGCGCTCGGTACGCAATTGGCGGATGGCTTCCAAAAACGGCAGCGATTCGATATCGCCCACAGTGCCGCCAATTTCGACGATACCCACATCAAACCCATCGGTGGCGGCATCAATACAGGCCTTGATTTGATCCGTCACATGCGGGATCACCTGCACGGTGCCGCCCAGATAATCACCGCGCCGCTCCTTGCGGATCACCGCCTCGTAGATTTTCCCGGTGGTGATCGAGTTCAGGCCCGACAGCCGCGTGTTGACGAAGCGCTCGTAGTGGCCCAGATCAAGGTCGGTTTCCGCGCCATCGTCGGTGACATACACCTCGCCATGCTGGAACGGGCTCATGGTGCCCGGATCCACGTTCAGATACGGGTCAAGCTTCATCATGGTGACGCGCAAACCACGCGCCTCAAGGATGGCGGCAAGCGAGGCAGCGGCAATACCCTTGCCAAGCGAAGACACCACGCCCCCGGTAACAAAGAGCAAGGGCGTATGGGAATTGGGGGTTGTCATGTGAGCAGCGCGGCGCTGGAAACCCGTATTCTAGCGATTTCTGGCGGCAAGTTGCCTTTTTGTGGCCGCAGCAGCCCCCAAATTCTTCAAGCGTGCGTGTGCGCGACGTACCACGCCGCTGCGCCAATCAAGCCCAATTGGCCGTGTTCCAGCGTGTACACCGGCACCTCACGCAAGGTGTCGGACAGCACACCCTTGTCGATAAAGCGCTGCATGAAGCCGCCCTGCCGCAGGTAGTGCTGCAAATGCCCCGTCAATCCGCCCGCCAGACACACCGAACGGGCGCGGAAGGTAATCGCCAGATCGCCGGCAAAACTACCAAACCAACGGCAGAACAACGCCACGCATTCGGCCGCCAGCACATCGCTGCCGGCATCGGCGGCATCCACCAGATCGGCCGGCATGCGCCAGCGCGGCTGGATATCGCGCAGCTCGCACAGGACTTGATACAGATTGATCAGCCCGGGCCCGGAAAACACGCGCTCGCTGGCCACATGACCAAAGCGCGCCTGCAGCAGGCGCACCACATCCAACTCAAACGGGGTGTTGCCCGCCAACTGCGCGTGCCCGGCCTCGCTCGGCTGCACCCCAACGCGCCCCCCCTGATCCACCACTAGCGCCGCGCCAAGGCCCGTTCCCGGCCCCAGCAACAGTGCCGGCAGTGACAGCCCGCTGTCATCGCCCTTGCCGAGCACCTCCAGCTGTGACAACGGTACCTGTGGCAGTGCCCAAGCCAGTGCTTCGAAATCATTGATCAGGTGCAACTGCGCGATCCCGGCGGCCTGCCTGGTTTCGGCCAGCGACACCTGCCACGGCAGGTTGCTATTGAGCAGCACATCGCCTTGCAGTACGCCGGCAATGGCCACCACACAGGTATCCGGAAACTCCGCGCCAGCGGCGTCGGCAAGCGCCTGCCGAAAGGTGCACAAGATCTCCGCCAGCCCGGAAAACTCGGCACAGGCATAGCGCTGATGGAAACCCAGGGTGATGGTCTGGCCATCCACCTGCACCAGCCCGATCCGCGCATAGGTGCCGCCCACATCGGCGGCAAGCAACGGCAACGTGGCCGCGTGCGTTGTGCCGCGCCCTTCAACATCCCCCACAAAACCCCCTCGAACAGCTGGCCAATTCACCCTGTGCGCCTATTGTAGGGCTTGCCGGGCGTGAACCGACCGCACCGCATGTGCAAATCGCGCCGCAAGACCGCACACTTGCACGCCCAAGCAAGACCCGTAGGATTTGTTTTCGCCAATGAATACCCGCTACAACGCCGCCGATATCGAAGTTCTCTCCGGTCTGGATCCGGTCAAGCGCCGCCCCGGCATGTACACCGATACCACCCGTCCCAATCATCTTGCACAAGAGGTGATCGACAACGCGGTGGACGAAGCGCTGGCCGGCCATGCCAAAGCCATCAGCATCACCCTGTTTGCCGATGGCAGTTGCGAGGTCAGCGATGACGGCCGCGGCATGCCGGTGGATATTCATCCCGAAGAAAAAATTCCCGGCATTGAGCTCATCCTCACTCGGCTGCATGCCGGCGGCAAATTCAACAACAAGAACTACACCTTCAGTGGTGGCCTGCACGGCGTGGGCGTCAGCGTGGTCAATGCGCTGTCGTGCAAGGTGGATGTATTCATCAAGCGCGACGGCAACGAATACCACATGGGCTTTGCCAATGGGGATCGTGTCTCCGCATTATCGGTAGCTGGCAGCGTCGGCAAGAAGAACACCGGCACCCGCCTGCGTTTTTGGCCGGATGCCAAGTATTTCGACACACCCAAATTCAACCTGCGCGCGCTGAAACACCTGTTGCGCGCCAAAGCCGTGCTGTGCCCCGGCCTTACCGTGAGCTTTTGGGATGAGGCCAGCGGCGAGCGCGCACAGTGGTATTACGAAGATGGCCTGCGCGATTATTTGAAAGGTGAACTCACCGATCGCGACTTGCTACCGCCGGAGCTATTCGTTGGCAGCCTGAAAAAAGACACCGAAGTGGTGGACTGGGCGGTGGCGTGGCTGGCCGAAGGCGAGCTGGTGCAAGAAAGCTATGTCAATCTGATCCCCACCGCCCAGCACGGCACCCATGTCAACGGCCTGCGCAGCGGGTTTACCGACGCGCTACGTGAGTTTTGCGATTTTCGCAATCTGCTGCCGCGCGGGGTGAAACTTGCGCCGGAAGATGTGTGGGACCGGGTGGCGTTTGTACTCTCGTTGAAGATGACCGATCCGCAGTTTTCCGGGCAAACCAAAGAGCGCCTATCCTCACGGCAAGCGGCCGGCTTTGTGGAAAGTGCGGCGCACGATGCATTTTCGCTGTGGCTCAATACCAACACCGAGTTCGGCGAAAAAATCGCGCAATTGGCCATCGACCGCGCCAGCGCAAGGCTTAAAACCGAAAAACAAATCGTCCGCAAAAAAGTGACGCAAGGCCCGGCCCTGCCCGGCAAACTGGCCGACTGCATTTCGCAAGACCTCTCGCGCACCGAACTTTTTTTGGTGGAAGGCGATTCAGCCGGCGGCAGCGCACGGCAAGCTCGCGATAAAGACTTTCAGGCCATCTTGCCGCTGCGCGGCAAAATCCTGAACACCTGGGAAGTGGCTTCCGGACAAGTGCTGGGCTCGCAGGAAGTGCATGATCTTGCGGTCGCCATCGGCTGCGACCCCGGCAAGGACGACATCGACGGCCTGCGCTACGGCAAGATCGTGATCCTGGCCGATGCCGACTCCGACGGCCTGCACATCGCCACGTTGTTGAGCGCTCTTTTCCTGCGCCACTTCCCGGCACTGGTGCGCGCCGGTCATGTGTTCGTGGCGATGCCGCCTTTATTCCGTGTCGATGTGGGCAAGCAAGTGTTCTACGCACTGGACGAAGAAGAAAAACGCCTGCTGCTGGAAAAAATCCAGCGCGAAAAACTCAAAGGCCAAGTCAACGTCACGCGCTTCAAAGGCCTGGGTGAAATGAACCCGCTGCAATTGCGCGAATCCACCATGCACATCGACACCCGCCGCCTCGTACAACTCACCGTGGATGACGACAGCGCCACCCGCGCACTCATGGACATGCTGCTGGCAAAAAAACGCGCACCAGATCGCAAGACATGGCTGGAACAGAAGGGCGATTTAGCGACACTGGAGGTATGAAGCCACTCCGGCACACCCACAATCAACGATTCGTGATTGGCCGCTGATGACAATCCGATGGATTACCTCAATCCGGGATGCCCTATTGCATCTTTCCGCCACGAAACCGTTAAAATCGACCCTGCCGTGCTGGGGAGCAACGGCCATCACATGGACAGGAAACCACATGAAAAAACAATACCATGCGCGGCATATGCTCGCGTCACTCTTGCTGTTTTCCGCTACGGTGGCAACAGCACAGACACCCAGTGCCGAAGATTTCGCAAAACGACCCGATGCCTGGGAGTTGTCCCTTTCTCCTTCCGGCCAATACGTGGCAATGGCGGTACCAACTGCGGATGGAATGGAAACCCGACTGGAAATCTTCAACATCCAAAGCGGAAAATCGCAAATCCTTCGCTTCGGCCCACAACAGCATGTCTCTGACATTACCTGGACCGCAGACGACCAACTGGTTGTTGCCCGCGCAGAAATGGAACCATTAAAAGCCCGCCCAAGCACACAAGGCGAGCTCTATACCACCGACGTAAAGGGCAAGAACCAAGACGTGCTGTTCGGCTACGTCCCGGAGCACGAAGGCAAGCGTGGCAAGCGCAATGACCACGGTTGGTCTGTACTTGCCAAGGTCCTCCCTAACGAGCCCGGCATGGCGCTGGTGAATTTCCTGTGTTGGGATTGCGGTACCGAACCCAATACCGTGATCTTCAAAGTCGACACCCGCACAGGTGCACGCAAAGAAGTCGAACGCACTAGCGGCCGGGCGTATTACCAGTTTGACGAAACCGGTGAGGCGCGACTTCGCACCACTTGGGACGATAACGATGAACCCGTTCAGTACTACCGTCGCAACAAGGGTGCAGATTGGGCACCGCTGCCGAAATCGATTGCCGGCCGTCAGATATACAGCGTCCGTTTCGCCGCCGACAACAACACTGCGTACGCCCTGATCACCGACAAACTGGAGCCCGCACAGGCTTACCGGGTCGACATCCAATCAGGCACGCGCACCAAGCTGGCGAGTAATCCCGACGTTGCGGTCAGCGGCTTCATGTACGGCGGGCTGGAAGGATTGCCATTTGCTGTCACCTTTGACGCACGCTCACCGTCGATCCAGTACATCGACCCCGAATCGGAATGGGCAAAACTGCATGCTGGCTTGATGAAATCCTTCCCCGGCGAAATGCTGTCATTCAACAGCTTCAGTCGCGACGGCAACAAAGTGCTGTTCTCGGTGTGGTCGGATCGCGATCCCGGCAGCTACTACACCTTCGACCGCGCCACCGGCAAGGCACAGAAAGTGGTCGATTATCGGCCTTGGCTCAAGCCTGAAACGATGGCAAAAGCCCGCCCCATCACGTTCGTCAACCGCGGTGGCCAGAATATCTTCGGCCTCTATACCGCGATGGGCACAGGCCCGAAGCCGATGGTTGTCATGGCACACGGTGGCCCATTCGGCATTTATGATACATGGGGCTTCGATGACGAAGTCCAGTTCCTCGCCAGTCACGGCTACGCGGTATTGCAAGTGAACTATCGTGGCTCGGGTGGCCGCGGCGAGGAGTTTGAGCAGGCCGGTTGGAAAGGATGGGGTACGACGATCCAAGACGACATCACCGACGGCGTCCGCTGGGCTATCGATCAAAAGCTGGCAGAGCCCAACCGCATTTGCACCTTTGGTGCCAGCTTTGGCGGCTATACCGCACTATTCCAGCCAATCCTCAATCCAGGCATGTACAAATGCGCAATCGGCTATGTCGGCGTGTACGACCTGCCACTGATGCGCAAGACTGACAAAAACATGGGACAGTCAAAACGCACCGCCCGTTTTTTTGATCGCACACTGGGAACTGACATGGATGCCCTTGCGAAGGTATCACCGGTGCAACGTGTGGCTGAGATCAATGTTCCCGTGATGCTGGTACATGGCGGCGATGACCACACTGCCGATCTGAATCAATATAAAGCAATGACCGCAGCACTGAAGGATGCCGGCAAGCCAGTCGAGACATTTCTGGCACCCGGTGAAGGGCATGGCTTCTACAAGCCTGAAAATCGAGCCGAGTTGTTCCGCCGCATGGATGCATTCCTGAAGAAACATATCGGATCAAACGCAAAATAATCCTGCGCTGCATCAAACAACCGAAGGCGGCGCAGGCCGCCTTCGGTTGTTGTGAGCGACTTGATCCTAGAGCCGCGAATAACTCCGGCCTGACGTCACAACGCCGCCCTGACCGCAGCGATCAGGGTATGCATCTTGTCCGGGAACGCCATATTCAGCAGCCACCAGATGAAATAGGCACCCAACAACGCTGCGGCCAGGCCCAGCAGTTGTTGTAAGACACTGTATTTCCGTCGACTTGCAGGGAGCATCGATTTGCCTCCGGTCATCCATCGTCACATACGGTGCCAGCAATTTAAGCTGATTGGGCGACCAACCTGCTGCCGGACGCCACCGGGCGTACTCAGGTAAACCGCGCCGGGTCGAACGGCGCAGGGTTCACGCAGGGTGTGCGACCGGCAATCATATCGGCCAACAGCTGTCCGGTGCTGGCACTCATGCTGACGCCCATCATGCCGTGGCCAACCGCCATCCACAGATGGGCATGCCCCGGGGCGCGCCCAATCAGCGGAATGTCATCACGGCTCATCGGCCGCCAGCCACACCATTGTTCGCGTACTTCTGGCCCCACGGGATGCTGCAGGAACTGCGCAGCCCCGCGCTCCAATGCACCCAGACGCTGTGCATTGAGGCGGTCGTCGTAGCCGCTGAACTCCATCGTGCTGCCAAGTCGATAACCACTTGGCCACGCGGTCACGCATACGGAGGGTTCATACAGAATCACCGGGCGCTTCGGTGTCAACTCAGGCGAGCTATAGGTGATCGAATACCCCTTGCCTGGCTGAATGGTCTTGCGCAACCAAGGCAGCCCCACGGCATTGGCAATACGCGGCGCCCACGCACCGGTGGCCAATACCACGTCGCGTGCACGCAGCCGGCCCTGTGCGGTATTCGCCACAACGCCCTGCACACCGGATTCCAGCGAAAGCAAGGCGCATTGTTCAAGGATGCGGCCACCGCGTTCGCGCACTACCCGCGCAAGTTCCGCAACGTAACGGTCGGGGCGCAGAGCGGCATCACCACGAAAACACAATGCGCCAGCCAGACCAGGCTTGAAGGCGGGGTCGCGGGCCTCATAATCGCGCCCCTCCACCACTTCGACATCCACACCCAGCTCACGCAGCATTGGCACATCGCCCAACTCCCGATCCATGTCGCGCCGGGTTCTGAACACGTAATCTTCACCGGTTTCTGCAAATTCGCAGTCCAGCTGATAGCGTGTCACCCACTGCTGGATGCGCTGCCGTGAGTCTGCCAGCAACGTGTACTTTGCACGCGCACTGGCCTCGTAATCGCGATGATTGCAGCGCAACGCAAACCCCAGCATCCAGCGCAGCGTGTCTGGATTCAGCGTGGGCTTGATGTATAGCGGCGCATCCGGCGTGAACATCCAACGTGCGGCACGCTGCAATGTGCTGGGCCCCGCCAGTGGCGGTGCATGACTGGGCGTGAGGGTGCCGCAATTGCCGTGCGATGCCCCCTTCCCGATCAAGCCCTGATCAATGATGGTCACCTCGCGACCGTCATCCAACAAGGCCAAGGCGGTCGCCAAGCCGGTAACACCGGCACCGATCACCAAACAGTCGATGGTAGTTTCAGGCTTGGCAGCATTCACGATGCACAGGACTCGCTAAATGATGTAACGCAAACGACGGAAAGCGGAGACGTGCGGCCGTCATTAATGCTGGTGACCACCCTCGCCGTGCACATGACCGTGCGCCAATTCTTCTTCGCTGGCCTCGCGTACGTCGATGATGTCGATGTCGAAGGTCAGATCCTTGCCCGCCATCGGATGATTCAGATCCACGTCCACCACGCTCATGCCGACCTTTTCGATGGTCACTGCACGCGGCCCGAAATTGGTTTGCAGCACCACTTGCATGCCCGGCACCAGTTTTTGATTGCCAAAATGCTTTTTGGGGATGCGCTGGCCAAGCCCTTCACGGCGCTCACCATAGGCCTCGGCAGCGGTCACGTCCGCCTTGAACGATTCGCCGGCTTCACGGCCTGCCATCGCCTTTTCAAGCCCCGGGATGATGTGGCCGCGACCAAACAGAATGGCCAAGGGTTCACCGGCATCCTTCGAAGTTTCCAGCGCCTCCTGTCCAGTTTCGGCAACGGCATAGTGGAAACGGACGACACGGTCTTGTTCGATCTTCATGGGGGCCTTCATGCTTGCGGTTGGGCGCTTGCCACCGCGAAACGATGCGGCAACACTGCGCAAATGATGAAACCAGCCGACTGTCAGCAGCGACCGGACGCCTATTATCGGTGTAATGGCCTGCCTTCGCCATCACCGGCACTGGTCATTGCGATTGTGAGCGTGCTGCTGACGGCCTGCGGTGGCAGCCCGTTGCGGCCCAATAGACCGCCGCCCAATGCACCACGCACAGATGCCCGCCCAGTGGATCCGGCCAGGGCCAACGCCGTGCTGATGCGTGCCATTAGCCTGGTGGGAATTCCGTATCGCTATGGCGGCAATACGCCTGAAGGTGGCTTTGATTGCAGCGGACTGGTGGGCTATGTGTTCCGTGACATGTTGGATCTGCGTCTGCCACGCACCACTCGTGAACTGGCCAAGCTGCAAGGGCCAAAGATTGATCCGGCGCGATTGGCCAGCGGCGATCTGGTGTTTTTTGGTGATGCAGGCACGGTCAGCCATGTGGGGATCTATGTGGGTGATGGTCGCTTTGTGCATGCTCCCAGCAGCGGCGGCACGGTACGGCTGGATCGGCTCGATGGCAGCTGGTGGCAGACGCATTACAGCGGCGCGCGACGCCTGCTGTTTTGAAATGCCTGAGGTTCGGTGTGATTTTTTCCACAGATTCACGAATATGAACGGGTAAATTCAGTGTTTTACCCATTCATATTCGCCCGCCTAACGTTTTTTTGACCCTTTCGCCGGCCATCCCGGGCATAGTCGCCGCTGCTTTGCAATGTGATGACCGCGTGAAGACAGCCCAACTGCCCGACGGCCGTGCCGAAATTCACCCCAATCGTGGGTTTCGTCTACTCATTGCCGGCCTGCTGCTTGCCGCCAGTGTTCCGGCATTCGCCATGAACCCGATCACGGCAAAAGCAGATCCCACTGCAGCGACCACCACAGGCGCATCTGTCCAATCGGCCTTGCTGCCAGCGACAACCGCCATTGCGACCCCGGATGTCGCCACAGCCGCCAGCATCCAAGACAACACCGCGAAGACACCGAACACCGCAGCCAGCATCAGCACCGTCAGCCGCGCGCGTACCGCCATCCAGAATGCATTCGCACTGCTGGGTACGCCTTACCGCTGGGGCGGCAACAGCCCCGATGGTGGCTTTGATTGCAGCGGCTTGGTCGGCTATGTATTCCGCACGATCGGGATTGATCTGCCGCGGGTGTCCCGCTCGATGGCCGACCAAGGCACCAAGGTGGCCAGCCGTGACGCACTTGCCGAAGGTGATCTGGTGTTCTTTGGCCGCCGGGGCCATGTGGATCACGTGGGCATCTATATCGGCAACGGCCAGTTCCTGCATGCACCACGCACCGGCCGCGACGTCACCGTTTCCAGCCTGACCACCGGCTACTGGGCACAAAAGTACCTGGAAGCCCGCCGCTTGGCCACAGGCAGCTAATTCGGGGTACCCCGCCAGACAACGCCGCCGCAAGGCGGCGTTTGCATTTGGGCTTGATCGCTGGCTCAGGCCTACTCTGCCGCCGGGTGATAGCGAGCAATCGTGGATTCGATGCCTTTGCTCAGCTCCATCACCTTCAGTGCGTACTCGGACAGACGTACATCCTCATCGCTGTCCGGCGTCCAGCCGGGCACGGCGACCGGCTTGCCCGCGTCGTCCACGGCCACGAACACGATCACGCAATGCGTGCAGAGCCGCGCCTGTACTGCATCCGCACGGGGGTCGCGGGCGCGCACATCCACCGCGAAATGCATGGAGGTGGTGCCGGTATGGATCAGGGTGGCCTCCACACTGACCAAGTCCCCAATCCGGATCGGGGCGACAAAGCGAATGCCGCCCACCGCCACCGTCACGCTATAGCGGCCACTCCAACCCACCGCTGCGGCATAGCCACACTGGTCGATCCAACGCATCACCTGCCCGCCGTGTACCTTGCCGCCGAAATTGACATCCGACGGTTCGGCCAGGAAGCACTGCGTCAACTGGCGCTGGGAGCCACTCATGTGGGTGTTTGATCAGAACGGAATGTCATCGTCAAACGGCACGCTGCTGTCAAAATCCTGCACCTTCGCCGCGGGTGCCGGCTCGCGCCGTTGTGCCGGGGCACTGCGCTGTGGGCGCTCACCACCATAGCTGCCGCCGCTACCGCCGTCACGCGAATAACCGCCCTCACCACCGCTACGCTGCTGCGAATAGCCGCCACCTTCGCTGCCACCACGCTGGCCGCCTTCGCCGCCGCCGATCATCTGCATTTCATCGGCAATGATGTCGGTGGTGTAGTGCTTCACACCGTCCTTCTCGTAGCTGCCGTATTCCAAGCGGCCTTCGATATAGACCTGACGGCCCTTTTTCAGGTACTCGCCGGCGATCTCGCCCAGCTTGCCGAACAGCTTGACCCGGTGCCACTCGGTCTTTTCCTGCTGGTTGCCGTCGCGATCCTTGCGCACATGGGTGGTGGCCACGCTGAGCGTGGTGATGGCCATGCCGCCCTGGGTGTACTTCACATCCGGATCATTGCCCAGATTGCCGACCAAGATGACTTTATTGACGCCGCGTGCCATGGGATTCCTCGATGTAATACCGTCCAATCCGGACGATGCCATTGAAGTATAACGGCCCTGTCGCCGGCTATACGGTGGATTCCGCATCCGGGGGTCGGGAAACCCCGCACCGCCTATAATTGCGATTGCCCATTGTCGAACTTGCCCCATGACTCCATGCCGCAGCGAACCACCTGGTCTTCCTGCCATCCAAGCGCTGGCCGCCGCCGATATGGCTGCGGTGGATGCGCTGATCCGCCGTCGGCTGGCCTCGGACGTGGTGCTGATCAACCAGGTGGCCGAATACATCATCGGGGCCGGCGGCAAGCGCCTGCGGCCAATGCTGTTGCTGCTGGCGGCCGGTGCCCTGGGTCATCGCGGCGCGGATGCGCACCAGCTGGCGGCGGTGGTGGAGTTCATCCACACCTCAACCCTGCTGCACGACGATGTGGTGGACGAATCCGACCTGCGGCGCGGGCGCAAGACCGCCAATGCGGTGTGGGGCAACGCGGCATCGGTGCTGGTGGGCGACTTTCTGTATTCGCGCAGCTTCCAGTTGATGGTGGAGCTGGAATCCATGGCGGTGCAGCAAATTCTAGCCAACACCACCAACATGATCGCCGAAGGTGAAGTGCTGCAATTGCTGCATGTGCGCAACCCGGACACCGACGAGTCCGCGTATCTGCGCGTGATTGAACGCAAGACCGCCATTCTGTTTGCGGCGGCCACCCGGCTTGGCGCGCTGCTGGCCGGCGCCGATACCACCACCCAGGATGCACTGCACACGTATGGCCTGAATCTGGGCTATGCCTTCCAGATTGCCGATGATGTACTGGACTATGCGTCTGACGCGGCCACCTTGGGCAAGAACCTCGGTGATGATTTGGCCGAAGGCAAGATGACCCTGCCGCTGATTCATGCGATGGCGCAATCGGATGCCGGTACCCGCGATACGCTCCGCCACATCGTCGCGCATGGCGATCTGGATGGGCTACCCGCCGCACAAGCCGCTATCACTGCCTGTGACAGCCTGGACTACAGCCGGCGCTGCGCACTGGCGTATGCCGAAACCGCCAATGCGGCGCTGCGCGGCTTGCCCGATAACGATTACACCGCCGCACTACGCGGACTCGCGCATTACGCGGTCAATCGCGATCACTGACTCGGGTCACTCGCGCAGCGCAAATCGCCCAGCGAAAAAGCCATGCATCATGGCGTAGGCGCGACGTGCGGCACGCGGATCGTACTTGCAGCCGGGTTTGTTGGCGGTTTCCAGCGCGAAGCAGTGCACCGCACCACCGAAGTTGACGAACTGCCAATCCGCGCCCGCGCTGTCCATTTCATCTTCGAACGGCACGATCGCCGCTTTCTGGCTTTGATCTGCGGCTCCATTCAACACCAGAATGGGTGTCTTGATGGCGCCCGGCGATGCCGGGAGTTCGGTGTGCAGCCCGCCGTGGAAGGTCACGATGCCGGCCAGCTTCACGCCGCTGCGCGCCAATTCAAGTACGGATGAGCCGCCAAAGCAGAAGCCGAACGCCCCGATCCGCGTGGCATCCAGCGGCACCGCCGAAGCTTGCGCCTTGAACGCATCCAGCGCTGCCTGCATGCGCGCGCGCATCAGCATCGGCTTTGGATACAGCACCTGCACCTGCGCCAGCGCCTGCTTGTCGTCGGCCGGGCGCACGCCCTTGCCATACATGTCCACCACGAACACCACATAGTCGCTACCAGCTTGCTGCCTGGCCTTGTCCAGCGCAGCAGGTGTCACGCCATACCAGTCCGGCACCATCAGCAAGCCGGGGCGCTTGGCGGCACTGGCATCGTCATAGACCACGTAACCACTGAAGTGATCGTGGCCAGCACTCCATTCGACAGGCCGGGTTTTCATGGCAGCCACCGCAGGCAAGGACAACAGGGCCAATCCAATGGCCATCAACAGACGGGTCATGGCAAATCCGAGGGCGTAAAGCGCCAACAGTAGCGCGCCCGGGTTCAGTATGCGTGAATCCGGCCTCAGCCAATCCCCATCCCCGCAATACTGCTGATGATGTCCGGGTCAAAGCCGGCCAATTCGGCAAAATGACGGCCGCGGGCCACATAGTTTTTATACGCCCCAAAGCTGGGCGCGCCGGGCGACAGCAAGATCACGCCACCCTCGGGCAAGGCCTCGCGGGCTTTGGTCATCGCATCGGCAAGATCATTGGCCGCACGCAGTGCAAAGCCGGCTTGCGTGGCCAACGGCGCCAGCAGGGCATGGATCCGCGGGCCGTTCTGGCCCATGGTGATGATGGCGTTGGGCGCATGCACGCGCATGGCATCGGCAAATTCATCCCACGGCAGGCCGCGATCATGGCCGCCCACCAGCACCGCTACCGGGCGATCTGCATATACGTCCAACGCCGCCTGGGTGGCCATCGGCGTGGTACTGATGGAATCGTTGACGTACAGATAACCGCCGTGTTTCCCCAATGCTTGCAGGCGATTGGGCAACGGCTGGAAGCTGGCCGCATGTGGCGCCAAGGCCACGGCATCCAGACCGTAGGCTTCCAGCGCAGTGAGCACGGCGCACAGGTTGCTGCGATTGTGGCGGCCGGGTAGCGGCAGCATGGCGGTGTCCATCACGAAGGCATCGCCGCGATACAGCGCGTCCTCGCGCAGGTGCCAACCGGCGGCATTGCCGTACCAGCGAATATCGCAGCCGGGCAATGCCAGTTGCGCCAGCAGCGGGTCGGCCGCGTTAAGCACGGCGATGCGTGGCTGGGCCGCTGTCACCAGTGCCAATTTATCTTCGATGTAGCGCGCCTGACTGCCGTGCCAGTCCAGATGTTCGGGGTGCAAATTGGTGACGATGGCAATCCGCGGGTGTGCGCCAGATGCCGCCACATCGCGGGTTTGGTAGCTGGACAGTTCAATCGCCCAGATATCGGCATGTGCGTTCAACAGCGAGAGCAATGGCACGCCGATATTGCCGGCCAAGGCCGTGCGCAACCCCGCAGCGCGCAGCAGGTGCGCCAGCAGCGAGGATGTGGTGCTCTTGCCCTTGGTGCCCGTCACACAGATCGCGTTGGCAACTTCGCCATTGGTATCGGCATGCTCGGCAAACCACAACGCGGTGCCACCCAGCAAACGCGTGCCGTGTTGCGCAGCGAAGAGTGCTTCGGGTGTGTACGCACTGATGCCCGGCGATTTCACCACCACCTCAAATGCCGCCAAACACTCGCCGCTGGCCTCAAGCTCAATTGCCAGCAACGCATCGTTCAAGGCTGCCGCCTCGCAGGCTTCGGCCGCGCTGCAGAACAACGTCAACGGCAGACTGGGCAAGCGTGTGCGCAAGGCACGATAGGCGGCATGGCCTTCATGCCCCCAACCCCATAACGCCACCCGCCGGCCGGCAAGGTCGGCGATGCACAGATGCTCAGGCAGCGAAACGGACACGCAGACGCTCCCACAACGCGGCGGGGATACGGTGTTCGTTGCTCAATGCCAAGAGTGGCTCGATCACCCATTCGCCAGCATCCAACTGCGGTGCAATCTGATTGGCAAAGCGTTTGACCAGCACGTCTTCACGCCATTCCGCGCGCTGCGCCAAGGTGGCCATCGCCGCACGCGATTCGCGGCCTTCGCCCACGCATTCAAACGGCTTGTGGTCGCCATATTCCAACAGCGCGTCATAGCCCGCCTGTTGCGCGGCATCGTCCAGCAGGTTGCGCCCCACGATACCCACCAAGCGCAGCTTGGGCAGGAACGGGGCCAATGCCAGAAACACGAAATGGCACTTCGGGCAGACCCCGCACCAGCGGCTGGTGGGGCGTTCACCCAGGATATGGAAGTTGCGATTGCAGCTGGAAAAATGCGCGTCATAGCGGTCGGTCTTGGCAAACTGCCGCGCCACCGCCAGCTCGCTGAGTGGGCGCAGCAAGGAGTAGTACTGCAAATCCGCGGCCACATGCGTTTGCAAGTAGTCGCCAAATGCCGATTCAAATGCCCAGCCCTTTGACCACTGGTGGTTGACCTCGCCGGTGACCGTGCCGTCGGCGGACACGATCATCGAGCCGTAGCTGGCCGAACGTTCGTTGGAAAACACCACCTGATCCACACCCGACACCACCGCCGCGAACGCCAAGATGGCCGAGTTCACTGCGGTGACGGGGATATGCCCGTTCCACGCGCCCTGCCGGTTGAAGTCGAACAATTGCGGCGCAAGCTGGCGGCCGATATTGAGCGTGGGCAGGCCGGTGTGCGCGGCGCAGGCGGCGATCAGCTGCGAACCGCCGATCCAGGTGACGGTCTGTTCCACGCCCTCGGCACGCAGCGCCTCGATGCTGACCAGCGAGTCCTTGCCACCGCCAATGGCCACCAATGCGTGCGTACGCAGGCCCAGTGTGGGCGCGGCGGCAGCATTCGATGCCGCAACCGGAAACCGGATCTTGCCACGCAACTCCAAACCATTGCGGTAGGCGAACTCGCCCAAGCCGTTGTGATAGATCTCTTCCAACAGTGCAGCGGTTTCGGCATCGATGCTGTAGTCATCAATGCGAATCCCGGAAGGCACCGCTGCCTTGTAATAACTCACCCCGGCGATGAGATGCAGCAGGCGCAGCGCACGCTGAGCGGCGGCCTCGCGCTGTGCATCCAGCGCAAATGGCGCGCCCGGAAGGGTCACGGTTTCGGTCAGCTCGGGGCCGTCATCGAAGGCATACACCAACTGCGCCACGCCGGTCTGCGTATCAAACGCGCAACGCATGAAGCGGAAGCAGCCAATGGTGTCGCGATTGAAAATCCAGTCGGTCATGGTCTCGTTTCTTGCCATCTCAAGCGCTGGGCAGAATCGATTCTGCCGGCAGCGAACGTAGATTGTAGGTGCTTGCCATGCTGAACCCGTAGGCCCCGGCATCGGCAATCACCATCACATCACCGGCGGCGGTAGCCTGCGGCAGCTTGACCCGTTGGCCGAACACATCGCTGGATTCGCAAATCGGGCCGACCACATCGAAGTCCTGCACGATCGCATCATTCCAACGCGACAGGTTGCCGATGTCGTGCCAGGCGTCATACAGCGCGGGCCGGATCAGGGTATGCATGCCAGCGTCCAGGCCCACCCGCAGCACGCCGTCTTTTTCCACCACCTGATTGGCATGGGTCAGCAGCACACCGGCCTCGGCCACCAGGAAGCGGCCCGGCTCGATCGCCAGTTGGAACGCCGGGTGCACGGCTTTGATGGCGGCCAACCCGTTTGCCCAAGTCTGCAGATCAAAGGGCTCGTCGTCTTCGGTGTACGGGATTGGCAAACCGCCACCCAAATCCAAAATTTCCACACTGCCGATGCGGCGCGCAAAGCCGGCCAGCTCGTCCACCACTTCCTGCCAGTGGCCCACGGTTTCAATACCGCTGCCCAGATGCGCATGCACGCCAGTGATGCGCACATCCAAGGTGCGTGCAAGACCGACCAACTCGTCCACGCGCTGCGCCGACAACCCGAATTTGGACTGCTTGCCGCCGGTGTTGACCTTTTCGTGATGACCATCGCCATGCCCAAGGTCAATGCGCAGCCACAGCTTGCGGCCACGGAACACCTCTGGCCATTGCTGCAGCAGCTCCACATTGTCGATGGTGACGTTGACCCCACGCGCCAGCGCGGCGGCGTATTCGCCAATCGGCGCGAAACTGGGGGTGAACAACACGCGCTCGGGTGCCAATGTGGGCACGGCTGCGAACACGCGATCCAGCTCGCCCTGCGACACGCATTCCAGCCCGAAACCTTCGTCCACCAGCGTGCGCAAAATTTGCGGGTGCGCGTTGGCCTTGATCGCATAGAAATGCCGATCCAGCGCCGCAATGGCTTTCAGCTGGCGCGCCCGCTCTCGCACGGTGGGCAAGTGATAGGCATAGCGCGGCGTGCCTTGCTGGGCACAGGCCAGCAGCGCCGCCTGCGCGCCGGCGGCTTCCCACCAGCGCGCTGGGCGCGGCCGGAAGCTGCCTTCAATCTCGCGCCAACGCGGGCCGAACACGGCCGCTTCATGCACCGGCATCGCGCCGGAATCAATCAGGGCCGCGTGCAACTTCGGCAACATGCCATCGGCGGCCGATTCATCGACCACAAAGGTCAGATTGAGGTCGTTGGACGATTGCGAAATCAGGTGCACGCGCTCGCGCCCGAACATCGCCCACACATCCTGCAATTTATGCAGCAGCGAACGCATGCCGCGCCCGACCAAGGTGATCGCCGCGCACGGAACAATAATCTTGACCCGGCAGATGCCGGCAAGGTCGGCCGACAGCGCCGCCAACACGTCGCCATTGACCAGATTCTCGGATGGATCCAGCGACACCGTCACATTGGTTTCGGCCGAACCAATCATGTCTACCGACAAGCCATGTTGCTTGAACAGCGCGAACACATCGGCGAGGAAGCCGACCTGTTGCCACATGCTGATGCCTTCCATCGACACCAGCACGATGCCATTGCGGCGGCTGATCGCCTTCACTCCCGGCACCGGCTCGGCATCACCGTCGATGCTGGTGCCCGGCAACTGCGGGCGCTCGGTATCCAAAATCGCCATCGGCACGCCGCTGTTGCGGCAGGGGCGGATCGCGCGCGGGTGCAGCACTTTCGCGCCGGTGGTGGCGATTTCCTGCGCCTCGTAATAATCCAGGCGCGTCAGCAGGCGCGCATCCGGCACTTCACGCGGGTTGGCGCTGAACATGCCGGGCACGTCGGTCCAGATTTCAACTCGCTGGGCACCCAGCAACGCACCGAAATACGCCGCCGACGTATCCGAACCGCCACGCCCCAAAATCGCGGTGCGCCCATCCTGGTGCCGGGCGATGAAGCCCTGCGTGATCAGCAAGCGCGTGGGCTGCTGCGCAAAGCGTTGGCGGAAATCACCCTCGGCCTGTGCCTGGCAATTGACGGATAGCCGCTGCGACCATGCGCTTTGATTGGGCTGTGGCGGCAGCGCGGCCAACCAGTGGCGGGCATCCATCCATCCGATGTCCAAGCCCTGCGCATGCAAGTACGCCGCGCCAAGGGCGGAAGACAGCAGCTCGCCCTGCCCCAGTACTTCGGCCTGCCAATCCAGCGGACGGGTGGCGGCACGCGGGTCGGTCAGCAAGCCATGCAGGGCGGCCAGGCGTGCACCCAGCACGGCATCGGCATCGAGTTCGAGTTCGGCCAGAAATTCGCGATGGCGCACCTCCAACTTGGCCACGCGCTGTGCGCTATCAACCGCGCCATCGGCAATCGCGGTCAGCTCATTGGTGACGCCCGACAGTGCCGACACCACCACCAGCACCCGCGCATCGTTGTCCTTGGCACGGCCAGCGGCGAGCTTGCCGATGTTGTCCCAACGCGCCCGTTTCGAGACCGATGTGCCACCAAACTTGAGGACAAGCCAGCGATCTGTGGAGACGGGGGATGTCGACGACATGGCATCTGAATGGGTTGCGGAAGGGGATGTCGCGAAAGCTGCGACGTCAGGCATTCTAGCGGCCCTACACGCTTGGATGATGCATCGCAACATGACACGTCGTTATATGCAACTGGATGTTTTCGCCTCGCGCCCCGGAGCTGGCAATCCGCTTGCCGTGGTGCTGGATGCGGAGGGACTGGGCGATGCCGCGATGCAGGCCATCGCCCGCTGGACACGGCTACCGGAAACCACCTTCGTGTTCCCATCCACCTCGCCCGATGCCACCCACCGCATTCGCATCTTCAGCCCGCGCCGGGAAGTGCCGTTTGCCGGCCATCCCAGCGTCGGCACCGCCTACGCATTGCTGGATGCAGGGCTGGTGACGCCGCGCAACGGCCTGCTGGTGCAGGAAGGCATCGCCGGCCTGCTGCCACTGCGCGTGCGCGGCGAGGGCACGGCGCGCACGGTGGCGGTGCGCACACCACGTGCGTGCGCGCAGGACATCGCCGCGCCCGACGATGCGCGCTTGGCCGCCGCACTGGCCGGGCTGGACCTGGGCGCCCTGCCGCCGGTGCTGATGGACGGTGGTCGCCGCTGGTGGCTGGTGGAACTCGCCAGCGAAGCGCACCTGCGCAGCGCCACCCCGAACTGGGATGCCATCGCCGCGCTGGCCGAGGCCACCGACAGCATGGGCCTGTTCGTGTATGCGCGCAGCCGTGATCCGGTTTATTACTTTGCCGTGCGCGCCTTCGTCGGCGCACCTGCGCGCTTCGAGGACGCCGCCTCCGGCGCGGCCAACGCCACCCTTGCGGCGTGGCTGGCCGAACGCGGCGCCCTGCCGGGCAACGACGGCTTCTACCGCGTGAGCCAGGGCCGCGAAGTGGGCTTCGACGCCATCATCGAGCTCACCGTCGATACCGACGGCGAGGTGTGGTCGGGTGGCCGCGCGGTGCCGGTGGTGGCCGGCACGCTGGATTGGCCCGACGTCTGATGCCGGCCCGGCCCGCCCCGTTGTCGCGTGGAGCCGGCGGGGCGCGCCACGCACACCCGGCACGTCGTCACCGGGCCGCCACCGGCACCAGCCGCAAGTCCTGGAAGTCGAAGCTGAAATCGGTCAGCGGCGACACCGGCTCCATCCGCATTTCCCGAATCTTGCCGTCGGCGTCCAAGGTGAAATTGACGAAGGCATCGGCATTCAGGCCGCGATCGCGCCAACGCACGATGAAGCTGTCGTGCTGCCAGTGTTCGATGTCGCCCAGCAGCTCGGCGGTCTTGCTGAACTGCATCTCCAGGCCCTTCGCGCCCTGGCGGATCACGACATCGCCGTACCACGGGTCGCGGTAGGTGCCGGCGTACTTGGCCAGCGGCAGCGACGGCTTGCTGTCGGCGTCGCGGGCGGCGACGTGCTTCTGCCAGTCGGCGTCGGCGTTGCCCTGCGATTTCTCGAAGGCGATGCCGTAGCCCTTCAGCCAGTCGTGGCCGCTGTTGCCCAGCATCATGTCCAGCGCTTCATAGGTGATTGCGTTGAAAGCCACGCCCACTTCGGCGCTGGTCAACACGATCACACCCATCTTCTTGTCCGGCACCAAGGTCAAGCGCGAGACCTGACCCGGCCAACCGCCGGTATGCCACACCAGCCGGTTGCCGCTGTAATCGGACAACTGCCAGCCTTGCCCATAGCCGGAAAAATTGGGCGTGGCCGCAACCAACTCCGGGATTGCGGCAGGGCGCACCGGGATCGGCGTCAGCACCGTCCACATTTCACGCTGGCGCTGCTCGGAGAACAGGCGCTTGGCCGTCTCGCCACTGCCCGCATACACGCCGCCATACAGCTGCGCGTTCATCCACTTGGTGAGGTCATGCACGCTGGAATAAATACCGCCCGCACCCGACACATTGCGCCATGTTGTCACGCCCACCGGGCGCAGGTCCTTGAAATCGAACTTGGCGTTGCCCACCGCCACGTTGTCGGAAGGCTTCAGATCATCGCTGTTGAAACGCGTCTCGGTCATGCCCAGCGGTTGCCAGATGCGGCTTTGCAGGAACTGCTTGTAGGGCATGCCCGAGGCTTGCTCGACCACCAGACTGGCCACCCCGAACAGGATGTTGTCGTAGGCATATTGCTCGCGGAAACCGCCAGTCAGCGGCACATCTTTCAGGCGCTCGGCCACTTCGCGGCTGGAATACGTGGTGGTGGGCCAATACAGCAAATCCCCTGCCCCCAAGCTCAGACCGCTGCGGTGCGCCAGCAGGTCGCGGATGCGCATCTCACGCGTGACGTAGGCATCGCTCATGCGGAACCACGGCAGGTGGTCGATGACGCGGTCGGTGGTTTTCAGTTTGCCGTCGTCCTGCAGCATGTTCAGCGAGGCAGCGGTGAATGCCTTGGTGTTGGACGCGATGGCAAACATCGTGTGCGCATCCACCTTGGCCGGCTTGCCCAACTCGCGCACGCCGTAGCCGCGCTCCATCACCACCTGCCCGTCCTTGACGATGGCCACCGCCACGCCGGGCACGTCGAAGCGCTTTTGCACATCCGCGACGAACGCATCAAAGCGCGCCAGCCGCGCCGCATCGGGCAGTTGCGTGGCCAGTGGCGCTGCCGTGTCGTCCACCCGAATCGGTGGCGCTTGCTGCGCCAGCACCGGGCTGGCGGCACCCAGCGCCAACAGCAAAGCCAAAGCAAGTGGGGCGATCCGCATGGCAACGCGTCCTATCCATCGAAAGCGCGAAGTATGCCGCAGCCGCCCAGCCATGGGATGCGCCATCGGTCATGCCGGGATGTTGGAAACTATGGAATCGTGCTGCCGTGGATAATGGGACGATGTCCGCCCTCAACACCCTGCCCAACACCACCCGCGCCCTCTGGCAAATCCATTTTTGTGTCCTGCTATGGGGCTTCACCGCGATTCTGGGCAAGCTCATCACCCTGCCGGCGCTACCGCTGGTGTGGTGGCGGATGCTGATTGTGGTGGCCACGCTGGCGCTGCTACCCAAGGTCTGGCGCGGGTTGGCCGCGATGCCGGCACGCACGCGCTGGGCATATGCCGGGATTGGCGTGCTGGTGGCGCTGCACTGGCTGACGTTTTATGGCGCGATCAAGCTGGCCAATGCCTCGGTCGCCGCAACCTGCATTGCGTTTGCCACGCCGATCACCGCACTGCTGGAACCGCTGTTTACCCGCCAACGCTTCCGCCCGGGTGATTTATTGCTGGGCGTGGTGTCGCTGCCCGGCATTTGGTTGGTGGTCGGCGGGGTCCCCGCGGACATGCACGCGGGGATCGTGGCCGGGGTGGTGTCGGCGCTGTTTGTGGCGATGTTCAGCAGCCTCAACAAGCGCATGGTGGATGCCGGCGATCCGCTGACCGTCACGGCATTGGAATTGGGCGCAGGCACGCTCACCTTGAGCCTGCTGGCCCCGCTGATGCCGACGCTGGTCCCCGCATTTGCCGGGCCTCTGCTGGTAGTGCCTACGGGCATGGATGTGCTCTGGCTGTTGCTGCTGGCGCTGGCCTGCACCTTGCTGCCGTTTGCACTGTGCCTGGTGGCGCTGCGCCATTTATCCGCATTCACCGCGCAGCTATCGGTGAACCTGGAGCCGGTGTACGCGATCGTGCTGGCCGCGATTTTGTTTGGCGAGCAGCAGCAGTTATCGGCCAAATTTTATCTTGGCGTGGCCATCATCCTGGGCGTGGTGTTTGCACAAGGCTTGCTGGCTGCCCGGCGCAAACCTGTTCACACCGAGCAGGTGGGCGTGAGCGAAGCCCACCACATTGCCGATTAGAACTCGGCAGT
Organism: uncultured Thermomonas sp.; assembly: GCF_937872235.1. Classification (NCBI taxonomy): domain Bacteria; kingdom Pseudomonadati; phylum Pseudomonadota; class Gammaproteobacteria; order Lysobacterales; family Lysobacteraceae; genus Thermomonas; species uncultured Thermomonas sp. The sequence goes on along the minus strand of NZ_CALMPC010000080.1, from coordinate 16,669 downwards.
GAGGCAAGACAGAACACGCCAAGACATGGCACGCTAGGCCCATGTATCTGCGCTATTACGGCCTGACCGAGCCGCCGTTTTCGATCACCCCCGACCCGCGCTTCGTGCATCTGAGCGAGCGCCACCGGGATGCCTTGGCGCATCTGCTCTTTGGCATCGACAAAGGCGGTGGCGGCGGATTTGTGCAACTCACCGGCGAAGTGGGCACCGGCAAAACCACGCTCAGCCGACTGCTGCTGGAACAACTGCCCGAGCACGCGCGCATCGCGCTGGTACTGAACCCCAAGCAAAACGCCATCGAGCTGCTGGAAACGATTTGCGAAGAATTGCGCATCGACATCACCGGCAAGCGCGGCAGCGCCAAGGGCTTGATCGACGCGCTCAATGCGTTCTTACTTGCGGCCTATGCGCAAGGCCTGCGCGTGGTGGTGTTGATTGACGAGGCTCAAAACCTGCCGGCCGACACGCTGGAGCAAGTGCGGCTGCTCACCAATCTGGAAACCGACACCCAAAAGCTGCTGCAAATCCTGCTGCTGGGCCAGCCCGAATTGCGCAGCTTGCTGGGCAAACCCGAACTGCGCCAACTGGCGCAGCGCATCACCGCGCGCTACCACTTGGCCCCGCTGGATGCGAAAGAAACCGATGCCTACTTGCGTCATCGTTGGCGCGTGGCCGGTGGCACCCGCTTTCCATTAGATGGCAAAGCAGTGGCACGCCTGCACGCACGCTCCGGCGGCGTGCCACGTTTGCTCAATGTGATTGCCGAACGCGCGCTACTGGCCGGGTATGCGCGCGATGCCGCCGGCATTGATGCCAAGCTCATCGACCTTGCCGCCGATGAAGTGCTGCCACCCGTGATGCAATCGCACCATTGGCGCTGGCTGGCGATTGTCGCAGCTGTTGCGGCCATGGCTACATTGGGGTTTGCCGTCGTGCAGTGGCGCAGTGCGCCGGCATCCGCAGCACCCACCGCCATCGCATCGGCAACCACCGGCAATCCGCGCACGCAAAAAACGCAGAGCCTCGATGCCGATCAATTCAGCAGACGCATCGCCGCAACCGGGGCATCGCCGCTGCCGGCATGGCAAGCACTGCTGGCGCAGTGGTCACTGCCATCCAATGCCATCACCGTGGATCCGGCCGGTCCATGCCAGCGGCTGCAAGACCAAGTGCACTGCGTCCAAGGCCGTAGCCGGCTGGACACGCTGCTGGCGGTCGATCGCCCGATCCTGCTGCGTCTGCATGCCAGCAATACCCGTGCCTGGGCACTGCTACTCGGCGCCGATGCGCGCAGTGTGCGATTGGAGCTTGGCGGCCAGCGGTTCGATGTGGATCGGCAGGTATTGCAAGCCCAATGGGATGGCAGCTATGCCGGGCTGTGGCGCGGCCCGGCGGTGCTGGATACCCCCCCGACTACGGGTAGCGTGGGCCCGGCCGTGAACTGGCTGTGGCTGCGCCTGTTGCCGCAATCGGCCAGTGCTGATGCCGCCTATGACACCACTCTGCGCGATGCCGTGCGCAATTTCCAAAATGCCCGCGGCCTGCCGACGGACGGCGTGGCCGGTCCGTTGACCCTGATGGCGCTGGCCAATGGCCTGCCCGGCCCGCGCCTGTTGCGCGCACTGGATTGAACCGATGTCCCTGATTCTGGAAGCCCTGCGTAAATCCGAAGCCGAACGCCGCCGCGACAGCACGCCCGACGTTGCCCTGGAGCTGCCCCCTCCCGCCCCCCGCGCCAGCCGCGGCATGCCCACCTGGCTATGGCCGGTACTGCTCTGCACGGCGGCATTGCTGGCACTGGGCGTGTGGTTGGGCACCCGGATGGCCGTGCGCGACCATACCGCTGCGGCCACGCCATCCGTCGCCACACGTTCGCCGCCAACTCCAGAAGCGCCAGCGGCATCTGCCCTCCCTACCATGAGTCAGCCCACTGCGCCCGTGCGCGCTCCGGCCCCGGTCCCGGCCGCACCCACACTGGCACCCGCAACAACGCCTGCGGCATCCATGGCCCGCCCCGACGCGTCCATCCTGCCGCCACCGCCACCGGTGGCCACGGTACCCTCGCCTGCACCTGCCCCACCAGCACCCGCCCACACCGCACGGCCGGTTGCCAGCAATGACGCCCCCGATATCGGAGACACCAGCTTGCCGGCGGTCAAATTGAGCATGCATATGTGGGATGCCGACCCGGCGCGGCGCTTTGTCATTCTGGACGGTCAACGCATGGGCGAAGGCGATCGCAGCGGCGCACTCAGTGTCATTGCGATTGAACGCAATGGCGTCGTGATCGAACGCAACGGCCAACGCGCACGGATCCCATTGCCATGAATCAGCACAAGCAAGCACTCCACTTCGCACTGGATGCCGGTCGCGAATTCATCGAACTCAACCAATTATTGAAACTGGTCGGCCTGTGCGACTCGGGCGGTGCCGGCAAGCAGTTGGTAGCCAGCGGCGCGGTGCGTGTCGATGGCGTGGTGGAACTGCGCAAGACCGCCAAAATCCGCGCCGGGCAGCGGGTGCAAGCAGGTGCTGTCGAGATCCGGGTGACGGCCGAAGGCTGACATTTTCTTGGTGCCGGGTGTGAGAATGCCCGCCCTGGTACGAATCATGGTTCGACACGCGCCCTCACCGCGCCAGGAGCACCATGCACACCATTGCCTCCAACACCCAGGATGACCCACGCAAGGCCTTCGGCACGCTGTTGCAGCAACACCGCGGCATCGTGTTCAAAGTCGCCAACAGCTATGCGTGGCAAGCCGACGATCGCGACGACCTGGCGCAGGAAATCGCCACCCAGTTGTGGCACGCATGGCCACGCTACGACCCCGCGCGCAGCTTCAGCACATGGATGTATCGGGTGGCTTTGAACGTGGCGATCAGCCATGTGCGCGAACACAGCATGCGCCTGCGCCACGACGCCGTGCCACTGGATGCCGACCTGCACGAGATTACCGGCACCGATACCAGCGACCACGAGCACCGGCATCACCTTTTGCTGCTGCAACGCTTCATCCAGCAGCAAGCCCCGCTCGATCGCGCCTTGTTGCTGCTGTATCTGGACGAACGACCACAGCGCGAGATCGCCGACATTCTGGGCATCAGCGAAAGCAATGTCTCCACCAAGATCGGACGCCTCAAGCAGCGCATCCAGCAAACCCTCTGACTGCAATCACCCACATGGACACGATCATGGAACTCGACGACTTCAAATCCGCTTGGCAGATCCTCGACCGCCGCCTGGAACTGGACAACCGGCTCAAGCTGCACGCCTTGCATGAGCGCAGCACCCACAAAGCCCGCCGCGCACTGCGCCCACTGGTCTGGGGACAGATCGCACAGATCCTGTTTGCACTGCCATTCATCGCACTTGCCGCACTGCTGTGGATGAGCCATCCCGTGCATCTCGCCACGATTGTCGCCGGCGTGCTGGTGCATGCCTATGGCGTGCTGACCATCACCTGTGCCGGTGTGGTGCTGGGCCAGCTGGGCAAGGTGGACTACGGCAAACCGGTGCTCGATATCCAAAAGCAACTCCTGCGTGCCCGCAGCCTGTATATCCGCAGCGGCATGCTGGCCGGCCTGCCATGGTGGTTCTTGTGGGTTCCGCTGCTGCAAGTGCTGGCCGGGTTGGGGCATGTGGACTTGCTGGCCAAAGCACCCTCGCTGGTGGTCAGTGGCTACGCTATCGGCATCGTGGGCTTGCTGGCAACGGGCTGGTTCCACCGCTGGGCACGCCGCCCGGAACGGGCCGAATTGGGCCGCAAGATCGATGACAGCCTGACCGGCGGCAGTCTGCGCAAGGCGCTGGCACAGCTTGAAGATCTGCGGCAGTTCGAACGCGATTAATTGCGGAACCCTGCCCTGGGGTCGGAATGAAAATCCGGACAAGGTCTTGGCGTTTTGACTGCGCGATTGGCCCGGACTGCCGCGCTGACCTGCAATCTGCGTTTACCATGCTTGAACGCAACCGGGAACGCGGCAATGGCAATAGTGGTTGTCTTGATGTGTGCCGTGCCGGCACTGTGGGTGATGCTCACGTTCAACCGGCTGGTACGGCTGCGCAACCAATCGCGCACCGCTTGGGCCGATATCGACGTGCAACTCCAGCGCCGGCACGATCTGGTGCCGCGCTTGGTCGAAGTCGTGAAGGGCTATGCCGCCCACGAACGCGCAACGCTTGCCGCGGTGACTGAGCTGCGTGCACAAGCACAATCGGCGCATGGCGCAGCCGTACAAGGGCAGGCCGAAGACGCGCTATCGCAAGCGCTGGGCCGCTTGATCGCACTTCGCGAAGCCTATCCGGAGTTGAAGGCCAACCGGAATTTCGCGCAGCTGTCGGCGGCACTGGTGGAGGTGGAAGACCATCTGCAATATGCGCGTCGCTTCTACAACGGCGCGGTACGCGACTTCAATGACGGCATCCAGCGTTTTCCGGCCATGCTGATTGCCGGCGTGTTCGGTTTTCGCAGCGCAGAGTTTTTTCAAACCGAGAACGGTAGCCAGCAGGCGCCAAACGTGGAGCTGGGCCGATGAATCATCCATTCGCACGACGCTTGCTATGCCTTGCGGCGCTGCTGACGTTTCCAGCGCTGGCGCAGACCACGCCAGCTCAGGATGCCCACTCGCCCGCAAGCGCACCCCGCAGCGAGGACGTTGTGGCGCAAATCAATCCCAGCAGCGGCAGCGAACGCATCCTGTCGTATGCCATCGACGTCACCGCGCATGCAAACAACACGCTGGATGTCACCGAAACCATTCGCGTGGTGGCGCAGGGCGTCCAGATTCGGCGCGGTCTGTATCGCGATTTTCCGACTCGCTACAAGGACCGCTACGGCAACAACGTGGTGGTCGGGTTCGACGTCACCGGCCTCAAGCGCGACGCTCAAGCGGAGCCGTGGTTTACCGAATCCATGTCCAACGGCATTCGGGTGAATTTTGGCAACGATGATTTCCTGAAAGTACCCGCGACTTACACATACACCCTGCGCTATCGCACCAATCGCCAGGTCGGTTTTTTCAGCGATCACGATGAGCTGTACTGGAATGCCATCGGTACCGGCTGGGATTTCCCCATCGAGCACGCCAGCGTCAGCGTGCATCTGCCACAGCCGGTGCCAGTGGCCGATATGCAGGCCGAAGGCTATACCGGCGCGCAAGGCAGCAAGGGGCAAGGCTATGCCGCCTCCATTCCCGAGCCCGGCGTGGCGCGCTGGATACTGACGCAACCCCTGATGCCGCACGAAGGGGTGACGATAGTGCTGCGCTTTCCCAAGGGCATCATTGCCAAGCCTTCCACCGGGCAATACGTGCGCTGGTTCCTGCATGACAACCGAGCCATCCTGCTCGGGCTCGGCACGTTTCTGCTGATGTTCTGCTACTTGCTGCTGAGTTGGTTGCGCGTCGGCCGCGACCCCGACCCGGGCATCATCATCGCCCGCTACACCCCCCCGGCCGGCTATCCGCCTTCAGCGCTGCGCTTCATCCGCAAGATGGCACCCGATGACGCTGGCTTTACCGCGGATCTGGTGGACATGGCGATCAAGGGACTGATCCACATCTCCTGCGAACCCAAGCTGCTTGGCAGCAAAGAGTGGACGCTGCAACGCACCGAGCTGCAGCCCGGTGAAGACTTGCCGAAGCTGCAGCGCGAGTTGCTCCAGTCGCTGTTTGCATCCTCCAGGACACTGGCAGCGACACCCGCCAATCGCGAAAAATGGATGGCTGCCAAACTCGCCTTGTTCAAATCGCTGAATGCTGCCTACAACGGTCGCATGTTCAAGCGCAACGGCGGCCCCTCGGGCTGGGCGTTTCTGATTGGCCTTGCCGGCATGATCGCGGCATTCGTGATCGCCAACGGTGCCGGCACCGTTGTTCTGATTGTGACCTGTGGCGCAATGTTCATGATGCTGGTCTGGTTTGGAATCCTGCTCGCCGCACCTACCCCGGAAGGCCGCAAGCTGCTGGATGAAGTCGATGGCCTGAAGCGCTACCTCAGCGTGGCCGAGCGTGACGATCTGGCGCGCATGCAGGCACCCTCGCTGGACTCCGATCAATTCCAGGCACTCCTGCCCTATGCCATCGCACTCGACGTGGAAGACGCGTGGACAAAAAAATTCACCGCCGCCGTGGGCGCAGCCGCCGCACAGCAGGCCACTGCGCAGATGGGCTGGTATAGCGGTAGCGCATTTTCCAGCATGAACCAGTTCACCAGCGGGCTCAGCGGCAGTTTCAGTGCGTCGATTGCCTCGGCATCCACCCCCCCTGGAAGCAGCTCAGGCGGCGGCGGTGGTGGTTCTTCCGGCGGTGGCGGCGGCGGCGGTGGTGGCGGCGGGCGCTGAGTCGATCACGGGTGCGCAACTTCAGGATGCGGCTTGCCCGGTTGTGCAACGCTTGGCAGGTTGCTGTCCACCGCCTGCTCGTCTTCATGCTTGGCCTGCAGGGCTTCTTCGGGCGGTGTTGAGACGGGCATCGCCAACACCGCGCCATCCAGTTCGGCCATTGGGCTTTCCACCGGACACTTCGGGTCGGGAAAGCCGTATCGGTGGCGCAGTGTCAGGCCACAGGTGTTGATATCGGCCACATCCTGGTGTGCCGCGTCCGCAGGTGCCACGCACTGCGCCTCGTATGCACGTCGAAAATCATCGCGCCGCTGCAAAAATTCAATCCCGCAACGGCGCGCCAGGCGAATGCGATCCAGATCATCTTCCACCGCGTTGGCCCCGGCCAGGCCAAACTTTTCCAACTCATCATCGGTAAGAATCCGCAAGGTACGGTTGGGCACCGTAGTCATCAGATCATAGACTTCGATGGAAGCACCATTGCGCTCCAGATAGTTGCGCAATTCTTCGCTGAGGCGACGCAATTCTTCACCCAACTCCTTGCGGGAGGTCGCGGTGGACCTAACCCGAATCATTCGATGCACCCCCACCGGGCCCACGATCACGCGCATATCGCCAGCCGCCAGCAGCAGCACACAGGCGCTATGGCACACCGAATCGCCACGCACCCAGATCGTCCAATCGTTCTCACCAATGGCATCGCCGGCACGCATCGCTGCTTCCACGCTACCACCACCCGAATCAATATCGAGAATGCGCTTGCCGACTCCCAGATCACTGGCCACCTTGCCCACTCGCTCGGCCAACGCCGCAAAACTGGCCGACACCTTGCCTTTGTAGCGCAGCCGAATCAGCCCCGAGGTACGGCAGTCTTGCATGGTGTTGCGCAGGTCTAGATAAGCCAGCGACAACACCGGGCGACCATCGCCTTGGCGGTAGTCCGCGCTGCAATCAACCCACGCATCGCCGGCTTCCAACCGCACCGGCGACCAATCAATTTCAGCCTGCTCCTTGCGCTGCACCACCTGTGCAGGCGGCTCCAGCGGCCCCGCATTGGTTTGTACAGCCGCGGGTTGACGACTACAGGCGCCGGCCAGCAGGTACAGCAACAACAAACTCCAGCGCAGGCGCATCGAGAACATCACACATGAAAGAGGCAAGCCAAGTTTAGGGCCACCTCCACGGTCTGCCCATAACCTTGGGTGAACTAGCGTGCCGTCAGCCGGCGTACTGCCGTCAACACCGGCTACTGCCGCGCCGGACATGTGACTGCACAACGGCCCATGCCTGCACCACCGGCAGGGCATAGTCGAAGGCAGCGGCAGTGACCATCGCCACTTCAAAAGGCCTCGGCCAAGCAAAATGCAAGACCCACCGCGCCACTGCGGCAACATCACCCCATACAAATCCCCCCCTCCCGCCGATTGCCTGCGATCATAGGCAATGACCTTCCCCACCGCATTTGCCGAACTGGCGCTCGACCCCACCCTACGTGCGGGTCTGGATGCGCTTGAATACACCACCCTGACCGCCATCCAGGCGCAGGCCCTGCCTGCGATTTTGCAAGGCCGCGACTTGATCGCGCAGGCCCCTACCGGCAGCGGCAAGACTGCGGCATTCGGGTTGGGCCTGCTGCACGCCATCGACGCCGGCAGCCTGCGCACGCAGGCTTTGGTGCTCTGCCCCACCCGCGAGCTGGCCGACCAAGTGGGCAAGCAGCTGCGCAAGCTGGCCACCGGGATTGCGAACCTGAAATTGTCGGTGCTGTGCGGCGGCATTCCGCTGGCACCGCAGTTGGCCTCGCTGGCGCATGCGCCGCATGTGGTGGTGGGCACGCCGGGGCGGGTACTGGAGCTGGTGCAAAAAGATGCACTGGACCTGCGCGGCGTGCGCACGCTGGTGCTGGATGAAGCCGACCGCATGCTTGATATGGGCTTCGAGGAACCGATCCGCGCACTGGTCAAACGCACCCCAAAAGAACGCCAGAGCCTGCTGTTTTCCGCCACGTTCCCGGACAGCATCCGCAGCCTGGCCACTGCCATGTTGCGCGAACCGCTGGAGGTCAGCGTGGATGGCGGTGCGCAACCGGCCACCATTGCCGCGCATTTCTTCGATGCCGAGCCTGCGCGCCGCGCACCACAACTGGCCGCCCTGCTCTTGGAGTTCCGCCCCGATTCGGCGGTGGTGTTTTGCAATATGCGCCGTGACACCGAGGAAGTGGTGGGCTCGCTGGCACATTACGGCTTCACCGCGCTGGCCCTGCATGGCGATATGGAGCAACGCGAGCGCGAAGAAGTCCTGGTGCGCTTTGCCAACCGCAGCTGCACGGTGCTGGTGGCCAGCGACGTGGCCGCACGCGGGCTGGATATCGATGATATCGGCGCGGTCATCAATTACGAATTACCCACCGATGCCGACACCTATCTGCACCGCGTGGGCCGCACCGGCCGCGCCGGCCGCAAGGGCTTGGCATTGAGTCTGGTGGCCGCAAGCGAACGCAATCGCGCAAGTTTGATCGAAGAACGCCAAGGTCAGCCGATCCGCTTCGAACGCATCGACGCGCTGGCCGGCAAGCCCAGCGGCGTGCCGCAGGCAGCGATGGCCACCTTGCGCATTGACGCCGGCCGCACCGACAAACTGCGCCCCGGCGATATCGTGGGCGCACTGACCGGCGATGCCGGCCTGCACAAGGACAGCATTGGCAAGATCGACGTATTTGCCACCCGCAGCTATGTGGCCATCGCCCGCAATCACGCCAGGCACGCGCTGGCGCAGCTGCGCGCCGGCAAGATCAAGGGGCGCAAATTTCGGGTCAGTTTGCTCTGACCCCAACCGCGCAGGTGCATCATGCGTAGGCACTCAGGGGACTGCCGATGACCCAACTCAAGCGCGAGGATTTCGACACCGCCGCCAAAATGCACTCGCAGAGGTGGTTCATCTATCCGTTCTTCGGCATTCACATGTTGATGTTCGGGCTGTCAGGCTTTCTTTTGGCCTACGCACCCGAGCATGCGGACCTGACGTTTCTGTATTTGCATGGCGGCATCGCGATTGTCGTGTACATCGCGTTTTATCTGCTGATTTTCGGTCGCGATGAAATCCGGTGGATGTTCATCAATGCCGCGCTCGGCATCCTTGGCATTTATTCGCAAATTGGTTGGCTGTTGGCACGATTTGGCAAGAACATCGACAACTACCCTTGGCCGGTACACGTCACCCCGTTTTTGTACTACGTGTTGTACACCTTCTTGCTGCGCCAATTCTTGCTGGACATCACCCACAGCCGTGACAGCCAGGTACGGCGCAAGTGGGTCAACAACGGCTACGTCTTGGTCTCGCTGGCAGTCTACGGCGGGCTGCTGTGGCGCGGCGGATAGCCACGTCGACGGCCTGTTTTCATCTGCAAATCATGATCCCCCGTGGCGACTTTTTTGCTGCCATCTCGCTCCATGCACAGAGGGATATGCTCACCTGAAATAGGCGTACACTCGAATCCAAGATGAGCACGCGCGTCCAATACGGGGGGCCGCGCGATGCGGGGGGCGCTGGCTCAGGGACTGGGCCAGGCATCGACTTCGTATCGGCGCTGTTTTCCACGACCAGTCTCGATGACATCGAGGTTCTCACTGCGCGTGAAGCCGAGTCACGCTTTGGATTGAGTAAACTGCGCCTGCACTGGGTCGCAACGACGGTGGGCAGCTCGCCACTGGCGGACGACACGCATGCCGTGGTGCCACTGCATGCACCGCGACTCGCGTCGGACAAGCGGCCGTACCAGTTTGAACTTGTGGGCACACCGCCCGGTACCTGGATGTCCGCCGAAGGTGTGGTGACCGGCCGCAAGTTCAATCCTGCGTCCTCCGAATGGGCCGACTTCCTGGTGCTGATCGCCGCCAGGGTCCGCACTGCACTCGAACTGCGCGATCAGCAGCTTGCGGCAGACCGCTTAGGCAAGACGGCCCGGCTGCAAGCCGCCCTGTTCGAAGTGGCCAACCTCGCATCGGCACGACTGGACATGTCGGACATGCTGCGCCGCATCCACCTTGTGGTGTGTGAATTGATGTATGCACCCAATTTCTTCATCGCCCTGCATGACAGCAGCAAAGACAGCATTCGCTTCATCTATTTTTCCGATGAAAAAGATCCGCGTATCGTCGATCCCGAGCACGAATTCAGCGCGGAGGAACTAGGCAACAGCTTGACCTTGAGCGTCATTCGCGCCGGACGCCCGGCGATGGGGCCATCGCGCAAGGTGAGCGCGGAATTCGGGCTGCCCATAACCTCCGAAGAATGCGGGCCCGAGAGCGCCGATTGGCTGGGCGTACCGATGATCGACGATGGGTTGGTGCGGGGTGCGATCGTGCTGCAAAGCTATGACCAACCCAAACGCTACACTTTGGAAGATCAGGCCCTGCTGCAATTTGTATCGCATCACATCCTGATTGCGCTGACCAGACGGCAAGCGCGGGATGAACTCGAACACCGCGTAGAGGAACGCACTCAAGCCCTGACCGAAGAAATCCGCGAACGCAAACGCGTGGCCAAATTGCAGGCCGCATTGTATTCCATCGCCGATCTGGCCAGTAGCCAGTTGAGCATGGAAGACATGTTGCGGCGCATCCACCTCACCGTGGGCGAGTTGATGTACGCACACAACTTCTATATCGCCTTATATGACTCGGGCAACGATAGTGTGCGTTTCATCTACTTCGCTGATGCCAAGGACATCAACTTTTACGAAATTGACCGCGAAATGCCGGCGGCAGAAATGAAGGACAGCCTCACGTTGGGCTTGATCCGCCATGGCAAACCCGTGCATGGGCCCGCGCGCAAGGTTGCCGAGCAGCTTCACATCGCTACCGGCATTGGCCTTGGCACGCCTGCGCTGGATTTTCTGGGGGTGCCGATGATCGATGACAATGGCGTGCGCGGCGCAGTGGTAGTGCAAACTTACGAACATGGCGTGCATTACAGCATGGAGGACAGCGCACTACTGGCGTATGTGGCGCAGCACATCATGACCGCGCTGGAGCGCAAGAAAGCCCAGTCCGAACTGGAGCGCCGAGTCGAAGATCGCACGCAAGAATTGGCCAAGGTCGTGGATGAGTTGCGTGAGCAGATCACAGTGCGTGAACAGGCCGAACAACGCTTGCAGCACGAGGCCTTGCACGATGCGCTGACTGGCCTACCCAACCGTGCCTGCTTGCTCAATGCGCTCGAGCTGGCGTTGGCGCGCTTCCACCGTGATCAGCATCAAATCTTTGCCGTGCTGTTCCTCGACCTGGATCGATTCAAGGTGGTCAACGACAGTGTGGGCCACATGTTCGGCGACAAGATGTTGCAAGAAGCCGCCCATAGGCTGTCTCGTTGCATCCGTGGCCAAGACATCGTGGCGCGGCTGGGTGGGGATGAGTTTGCCATTCTGATGACCGGCTTGAATGGGCCTGAAGATGCTTGTCATACCGCACAGCGCACCATCCACGCACTATCCGAGCCGATGTTGATTGATGGCAAGGAACTTTTCACTTCCGCCAGCGTTGGTATTTCCTTGGGCGGGTCCCGCTATCGGCAGGCCGAGGAATTGCTGCGCGATGCAGACGTGGCGATGTATCGTGCCAAGTCACGCGGTCGCCAGTGCTTTGCGCTATTCGACGAACGCCTGCATCAGGAAGCGCTGCATTTGCTGGAGCTCGAAAGCGAGCTACGCCACGCAGTCACGCGACATGAATTCCAACCCTATTTTCAACCCATCGTCGATCTGCAGTCCGGTCATATCGTTGGCTATGAATCCTTGCTGCGCTGGCACCACCCCACCCGCGGGGTGTTGGCTCCCGGTGAATTCCTGAAAGTGGCAGAAGACACCGGAATCATCGAGCAAATTGATTGGCAAATGCTGTCGTTGACCTGCCAGGCCATTCCAGCGCTTGCACAGGGTGACCGTTATGTCACGCTGAATGTCTCACCCAGACGCTTCCACGCACCGGACCTGGCCCAACGCCTGCTGGCACAACTGGATCGCAATCAGGTCGATCATCACAGCATCCGTATCGAAATTACCGAAGACGCGATGCTGGAAAACCCCGATCAAGTTCTGGCAACGCTGGCCCAGCTACGCGATGCCGGCGTCATGGCCGCGCTGGATGATTTTGGTACCGGCTATTCCTCGCTCAGCTACCTGCATATCTTCCCTTTGCACGCGATCAAGATCGATCGTTCGTTTGTGCGCGACCTCGAACCAGAGGCTGCCGGTGGAAGTGCTGCCGTGGTGCGCGCAGTATTGGCGATGGCCGCATCATTAGGGCTGCAAGTCATTGCAGAAGGCGTAGAAACCGAGGCGCAACGCCTGCAGTTGGTTGAGCTTGGCTGCACGCGTGGGCAAGGCTTCCTGTTTGGTCATTCCATGCCCAGCAATCATTGGCTGGAGATTGCGGCTTAACGCACATCGCGGGCGCGAATGAGGTTGTCCAATGCCTGCGCGAATCCAGCACCGTGGCGTGGATCCACACCCAGGTAGAAATCCGGCTCGATCAGCTCCGCTTCCATCAACAGCCAGCGGCCGTCGGCATCCGGCACCATGTCGATGCGCGCGTACAGCAGCGGCTCGCCGACGGCTTGCAGCACCTGCTCTGCCAGCGCCACCGCAGCGGCCGGCGGCTCGGGCACCAGCGCGTACTGGCCGCCGAATTCCTCCTGGATGCGGAACTCGCCGGCCACCGGGCGCTTGTTCACCGCGTGGCTCAGGCGTCCGCCGAAATACAGCAGCGAGGTTTCGCCCTCGGTTTCAATGGTCGGAAGGAAGGGCTGAAGCAGCATCGCCATGCCGTCCGTCGCACCGACCGCTTCGCCGCGCCGCAGCCGCCGCGTCTTCCATGCGCCGCCGGACACCGCCGGCTTGACGATCAGTTCGTCCGTGCCGGTGTCGGCGAAGGCGCGTTCGACCACATTCTGCGACAACGCATCTGTGAACGTGGTCGGTGGAATCGCCACGCCGCGTTCCGCCAGCTCGCGCAGGTAGCGCTTGTCGGTGTTCCAAGCCAACACTTTCGCCGGGTTCGCCAACCGCACGCCTTCGCGCTCCCAGGTCGCGCAGGCCCGCTGCCAGCGCGCGGCGTCGTGGTGGTAGCCCCAGACCAGCAGCGGCAGCACGCTGGCGTAATCGCGCAGGCCAGCCGCATCGTCCATGTGCGCCGTCCACGGCGTCGGCACGGCCTCGATGCCCGCACCGTCCAGCGCGCGTTGCAGGCGCGCCAGCACTTTCGGCCACAGGTCGGGATACGCGACTTCCGCCGGATCGGGAGTGAGGATGGCGACGCGGGTCATGGGACGTCCTGCAAGGGAAGATCGAGATAGCTGCTGCCGTGCCAGCGGATCTCCAGCGGCGCGCCGGCATCGGCCACGGTTTCGTCGGACGGCTCCTTGCCGCTGCCGAGGTTGAGCTGGCGGTCGGGCTGCTTGATGACGCCGAGCGCGACGACGATCCGGCTGCCGGCGGCCAGTTTGCGGCCGAGCAGGCGCGTGTCGCGCACGTCGAGGCGCTGCGGCTGATCCGGCGTCAGCAGATGGCGCTGGCGGCGGTCGGCGTTGTAGCTGGCGCGCTGCAGCCAGAACGCGAGGTCGAGGTATTCGCCGGCGGCGTTCAGTTCGTACACGCCGATGGCGACGTCCACGTCGCGCTTGTTGACGGTGAACTCCAGCGCACCGGAGAACGGGCCGGACAGTTCGGCATCGCGCGGCAGCGGCTCGCCGACGAAGGCCAGGCCCAGGTGCGGATCGAGCGCGGTGTTGACGACGTTCGGCGGCTGCGTCCAGTCCGCGTCGCTGCGGTCGGCGAAATCGACGCGCTGCACGCTGACGGCCTGCGGCTGCGCCTGCGCCGACAGCGCGTGCGAAGCACCGCTGGCGCCCGGCACCAGATACAGCCGCTGCGTGCGCGGCGCCATCGCCTCCAGCGTGTGCGCGTGCCGCCACGCATCCGCGCCCATGACCTGCCAGTTCACGCGGTCGGCCAGCAGGGCCGGCTTCGGCGCGCCCTTGAACACGTGGTCGAACCAGTCCAGCCGCAGCCCTTGCAGGTCGATACGCGCGGACGGATCGAGCGGATAGCCCTGCACCACCGGCGGCACGCCGGTCTGCATCGTGAAATGCTCGTACGGGCCGATCACCAACGTGTGGTCGGCATCCGGGCGATGCCGCAGGTGTTCGCGGAAGTAGTGCAGCGCGCCGATCTGCGCGCCGTCGAAATAGCCGGTCGTCGCCAGCACCGGGATGTCGATGCCCGCGAATGCGTCGCCCTGCGGGATCATCGCCTGCCAGTACGCGTCGTAAGCCGGATGGGTCAGCCATTTGGCGAACAGCGGATTGGGCGTGCCGTCGATGGTGGGCAGATCGCGGTAGGCGCGGCCGCTGGCATACCAGTCGCGATTGACGCGCGCCCAGCGCGCGGCGTCGCCGTAGTCGGCGTCGTCCAGGGCGCGGTTGCTGGCGACGTACGCCGGCCACGCGTACATGAAATTGAGGAAGATGCCGCCTTCCTTCGGCGTGTCGATGCCGGGCGCGGCGGTGGCCGAGGTGGCGATGGCCTTCAATGCCTTCGGCCGATGCTTCAGCGCGGCCCACTGGGTGAAGCCGCTGTAGCTGCCGCCGTACATGCCGACGCGCCCATCGCTCCAGGGCTGCGCGGCGATCCAGTCGATCACCGCCGCGGCGTCGTCGCCGTCGCGCTCGAAGGGAACGATGGCGTCGGGGCTGCGTCCCTTGCCGCGCGAATAGGCGACCACGCCGACGTAACCGCGCGAGGCCATCTTCTTGGCGTCGGCCCAGGCCCAGTCGTCGTTGGCGTAGACGGTGAAGGTCAGCAGCGTCGGCAGCGGTTGCGCGCCGGCCGGACGCACGACCAGCGTCGAAATGCTCGCGCCGTCCGGCGTGCGCACCAGCGCGTCGCGGTCGATGGCGTAGCGGCGCGCGTCGTCCTCGGCCAGCGCGGCGGCGAACAGGGGGACGAAGCTCGAATAGGCGTCCTGCACCTGGTACTTGCGGATCAGCTCCAGCGCATCCGCCAGCGGCATCGTTCCGTGCGCCTGCGCCGCGCGCGCCGCGTCGAAATCGGCGCGCATGCGCACGAGGTTGCCGCCGAAGGCGAACTCGGCCTGCAGTGCGGTCGCGTCGTCGAGCGTACCGAAGCGGTCGCGGAACGCACTGCGCCACGCCTGCGGATATGGCACACGCTGCTGCGCCTGCAGCAGCTTCGCCCGCGCATGCAGTTCGTATTGCAGATAGAGCCAGCCGCTGCCCGCGCCGCCGCGCGCGCGCACCGCGTCGATGCTGGCCAGCGCCTCCCGGTACTGCCCCGCCGCTAGTTGCAAGCGGAACAGCACGCCCGGATCGGCATCGCCCGGATGCTCGCCGCGATACGCGGCCAGCGCCTCGCGCGCCAGCGCCGGCATCGCGCGTCCGTCGCCGTGCAGTCCGGCGGGAACGCGGATGTCCCGCGCCAGCGCCGGCCACGCGACCAGCGCCCACAGGACCAGCGTCAGCAGCACTCCCGGCAGGCGGCGCATCGGCTTACAGCATCGGCAGCTTGAGGCCCTGCTCCTTCGCGCATTGCTGCGCGATCTCGTAGCCGGCATCGGCATGCCGCATCACGCCGGTAGCGGGGTCATTCCACAGCACGCGGGCGATGCGCTTGCCGGCGGCTTCGCTGCCATCGCACACAATCACCACGCCGCTGTGCTGCGAATAGCCCATGCCCACCCCGCCACCGTGGTGCAGGCTGACCCAGGTGGCGCCACCGGCAACATTGAGCATGGCGTTGAGCAGCGGCCAGTCCGACACCGCATCACTGCCGTCGCGCATCGCTTCGGTTTCGCGATTGGGCGAGGCCACGCTGCCGCTATCCAGATGGTCGCGACCAATGACGATCGGTGCTTTCAATTCGCCATTGCGGACCATTTCATTGAACGCCAAGCCCAGCTTGTGGCGCAGGCCCAGGCCCACCCAGCAAATGCGCGCCGGCAAGCCTTGGAAGCTGATGCGCTCGCGCGCCATGTCCAACCAGTGGTGCAGGTGGGCGTCGTCCGGGATGAGTTCCTTGACCTTGGCATCGGTCTTGTAGATGTCCTCGGGGTCTCCCGAGAGTGCCACCCAGCGGAACGGACCCACGCCACGGCAAAACAGCGGGCGCACATACGCCGGCACAAAGCCGGGGAACGTGAACGCGCCCTCGCAGCCCACATCGAACGCCATCTGGCGGATGTTGTTGCCGTAATCGACGGTCGGGATGCCCTGTGCGTGGAACGCCAGCATGGCTTCCACATGCACACGCATCGATT